>NZ_JACGBA010000003.1:0-136393 GCF_020137685.1 Campylobacter sp. RM9331 | reverse complement strand
CCACCGCCACTAGCTTTTAATATTACAGGATAGCCAATTTTTTTGGCAAATTCTTTTATTTCTTCTTCTTTGCATTCATTTAATACTTTTGTTCCTGGAACTACTGGAATGCCGTTTTGTTGCATTAATTCTCTTGCTATATTTTTATTTCCCATATTTTTAATAACTTGAGATTTTGGTCCAACGAAAATTAATCCTGCATCTTCTACCATTTTTGCGAATTCATAATTTTCACTTAAAAATCCATATCCAGGATGGATTGCATCAGCACCACATTCTTTTGCAGTTTGGATTATTATTTTTGCGTCTAAATAGCCCTTAATGGCATCTTCACCTATACATTTTGCTTCACTTGCGATTTTTACATGCAGACAATTTTCATCAGGCTTTGTATAGATAGCTACACTTTGAATATGCAAATCCCTACAAGCTCTTATGATACGAACAGCAATTTCTCCCCTATTTGCTATTAAAACCTTACTAATCACCTTTAAACTCCTAATTTTAAATAGTGATTTTATTTTAATATTTTAGATTGAAAAAGATGAGTTTGCTTTTGTTTTAACCATTTATTTGTTACTAAAAGTAACAAAATTAAATATTCAATTTTTTAGTTTATGGAATTTGATTTTAATATTTTTACTTGGTTTATATTGAAAAATCAATATAAACCAAAATAAGCAAATTATAATTTATTTTAAATTCTCTTGGCTTTTTAAATACACACTAGCACAATCTTTGCTAAGTTCTCTTATTTTTAGCATAAAATCTTGTCTTTGAGTAACGCTAATTGCACCCCTAGCATCAAGGGTATTAAATAAATGCGCGCACATTAGACAATAATCATACGCAGGTAGTGAATAACCACTATCAAGCACACTTCTTGCTTCATTATATGAAATATCAAACATTTCTTTAAGTCTTGAAGCATTTGCTAATTCAAAATTAAACTTAGAGTATTCAAACTCACCTTGCTTATGAACATCAGCATAAGTTAGCCCACCGCCCCAATTAATATCATAAACATTATCAATATCTTGAATATACATTGCTAAGCGTTCAAGTCCGTAAGTAATCTCTGCACTAATTAAATCACAAGAAAATCCACCAACTTGTTGAAAATAAGTAAATTGAGTAACTTCCATTCCATCAAGCCATACTTCCCAGCCAAGCCCCCAAGCTCCTAAAGATGGGCTTTCCCAGTTATCTTCTATAAATCTTACATCGTGTTTATTTAAATCAATTCCTAAAACTTTTAAGCTATTTAAATATAAATCTTGAATATTTGCTGGACTTGGTTTCATTAATACTTGAAATTGATAATAAGCACCTAAACGATTTGGATTTTCTCCGTATCTTCCATCAGTTGGACGGCGAGATGGAGCAACATAACAAACATTATGTGGTTTTGTTCCAAGTGATTTTAAGAATGTTTGTGGATGAAAAGTCCCTGCACCTGCAGGAAAATCATAAGGCTGAATTAAAGCACAACCTTGCTCACACCAATACTTTTGTAAGTTTAAAATAATTTCTGAAAATGTCATTTAAAAGCCTTTAAAATAAATTTTATTTATCATACAAAATTAATATAAATTTATGTTATTTTGCATATAATTAGCGATTTTTTAAGGAGATTATATGAAAAAATTAATTTTAATTACAAGTTCTTTATTTGTTTTTAGTGCTTGTGTTAGTCAAGAAAATGAAGTTGTAAAAAGCAATTTAATGAATCTTGCTTTACAAACTGCTTTAAATCCTAGCTTAAAAGACGAACAAACTAACTGCATTACTAACAAAAATGCAAGCTCTTGTTTAAATATTGCAAATGTTTTATTACAAGGCACTTCAACTTCTCAAAACATTCAAGCAGCAGGTTATTACTATCAATTAGCTTGTTCTTTTGGTTTAGCAATTGGTTGCGATAAAGCTAACGAATTAAAAAAATAACCTTTTAAGAATTTAAAACGAGTTAGTTTTAAATTCTTTTAAATAAATTCTTTCAATTAAATAAAAAATCAAAATATCAAATTAATAAAATAATTATAATTTTTTAAGAAAATATATTAAAGGATAAAAATTATTATTAATTGTGTAAAATTGTAACAATGATTTTTATTTTTATTATATTTTATTCTTATATTAATCTTAATGATTTTCTTTTCTTATAGTATTTAAGCAAGGAGGATTTATGATTGAACAAATTAACTTAATCATTTTATTTTTTTTATTATTGTCAATAGTTTTAGGCTATTTATTTAAAGCAAATATTGGTATTTTTGCAATTGTTTTATGCTTTATTGCTGCTTATATTTATGGCTTAAAACCTAGTGAAATTGTAAAATTATGGGGGCTTGATTTATTTTTTATCTTAGTTTCTATTACATATTTTTATGGCTTTGTCATAAATAATGGAACTTTAAATAATCTAGCTTCAAAAGCAGTTTATGGGGTAAGAAACTATCCTTGGAGTATTCCTATTGTTTTGTATATTGTTGTTGTAATTTTTGTCGGTATTGGACCAGGACATTATGCTGGATTTGCCTTTATGAGCCCATTAGTTTTATACATAGCTAATAAGATTAAAATGAATAAAATTTTAGCTGCTATTATAATTTATTCAGGTTCTTGTGCTGGGGGATTTAATCCTTTTACTTTAGGTGGTAGGGTTACTTATAATCTAATTGAGAATTTAGGTTTTACACCTGAACAATCAGCAATTATGCAATTAAATCTTGGAAAAAATATGTTTATAGCACATACTTTAATTTTTATTTTAGGATATGTGTTATTAAAGGGGTATAAGGTTGTATATTCATCAAATATTGATAAACCTGAAAAACTAAATTCTATACAAATTAAAACGATTTTAATAGTTACATTTGTATTTTCTTTGGTTATGGTTCCATCAATTTATTTATCTTTTCAACCTGAAAATTTATTGATGAGTAAAATGACTATATTTTTTAATCCTACTTTTGTTTCATTCTTAGGAATTATTTTAGCTATTGTATTTAAGATAGGAGATGAAACACAAGCTTTTAAAAATATACCTTGGAATTTAATTTTTATGATTGGTGCATTAACTATGCTAATAGCACTTGGAAAATCTACTGGTGCTATGCAAATAATAAGCAATTTTTTAAGTGCTCAAGGTGGCAATGATAGTAGCTGGATATATTATTTATTAGGCGTTTTATCTTCTTCAATGAGTGCATTTGCTTCTAGTATGGGCGTTGTAATGCCGACATTTTTTCCTATTGTTCCAAGTCTTAGCGTATTAGAGCCATCTTTGGCATTTTCTATTATCGCAACATTTGCAACATTTACGGGGTATTCAAGTTTTTCATCAGGTGGAGCATTGGTTTTAGCAGGGACACAAGATGAGCAAGAAAGAAAATATTTATTTATTAGGTTATTAATATTACCTATTTTGCTTGTGTTATTTGGGTTTTTGTTATTGTTTTTAGGTGTTATTAATTAATTTATGAAAGGGAAAATTATGGAATTTAAAAATTATATAGGCAAACAAGAAATTATAAAAGAAGAAATAAGTCTTACTCAAGTTGAAAAAATAGTCGCAACACTTGATTATAAAGATTTAAAATTAGGTGATGAATTACCTTATTTATGGCAATGGTGCTTTTTTAATAAGGCTTTAAGTAAAGATAAATTAGGCAAAGACGGACACCCTAAATTAGGTGGAAGCGATGATAGTTTTTTACCTAGTTTTGGAAATGTTAATCGTATGTGGGCTGGTGGTAGATTTACTTTTAATTCAGCGTTGATTATAGGCAAAATCGCTACTAAAATTACTACTATAAAAGATATTCAAGAAAAAGTTGGAAATACAGGAAAATTAATTTTTGTTACTTTAGAGCATAAATATTATCAAGATGAAGATTTAAAAATTGTTGAAGAACAAGATATAGTTTATAAAGAGCCAACTCCACCAAAATTAACTAGCAATAAACCTGTAAGTGAAGCTGATTTTTCTGAAAGTTTTTGCCCTGATTCTACTTTATTATTTAGATATTCAGCACTTACTTTTAATGGGCATAAAATTCATTATGATTATCCTTACGCTACTATGGTTGAAGGATATAGCGGCTTAGTAATTCACGGACCTTTATTAGCTACTAAGATGATTAGTTGTTTTGCAAAAAATCATAAAGATAAAAAAATCACAAAATATAGTTATAGAGGATTACACGCAGTTTGCACTCCTAGTAGTTTTTGCGTTGAGTCAAAAATAATTAGTGAAAACGAAGCAAATGTGTGGATAAATAAAGATGGCTTTATAGCTCATCAAGGCATTATAAATTATAAATAAAGGAGAAAAAATGTTGCCATTAGAAGGAAAATTAGTATTAAGTATAGAACAAGCAATAGCAGCACCATTTTGCACTAGACAATTAGCTGATTTAGGTGCTAGAGTTATTAAGATAGAACGCCCTGATGTAGGGGATTTGGCAAGAGGATATGATACTAGAGTAGATGGACTTGCAAGTCATTTTGTATGGACTAATAGAAGCAAGGAGAGTTTAGCTATTGATTTAAAAACCGAAGAAGGTATGAAAATAATAAAATCAATTTTACCTAAGGTGGATATTTTCGTTCAAAATCTAGCATTTGGGGCTGCAAAAAGACTAGGATTAGATTATGAAAATTTAATTAAATATAATCCAAAAATGATTGTTTGTGATATTTCTGGCTATGGAGAAGGTGGAGAATACGAACACAAAAAAGCTTATGATTTATTAATTCAATCAGAAAGTGGCTTAGTATCTATAACAGGAAATGGTGATGAGTGTGTAAAAGTGCCAATTAGTATAGCTGATATATCTGCTGGAATGTATGCTTATAGTGGGATTTTACAAGCTCTTTTATATCTTGAGAAAACAAATAAAGGCTCAAGAATAGAAATATCAATGTTAGAATGTATGGCTGAATGGATGGGGTATCCAATATATTATACTTATAAGGGTGCTAATCCGCCTATTAAAAAAGGTGCTTTTCACGCTAGTATTACTCCTTATGGTCCTTATAAGGCTGGTGATGGTAATGTTGTTATGTTTGGTCTTCAAAATGAAAGAGAATGGAGTAATTTTTGTAAGATTGTATTAGAAGATGAAAGCTTAATTAATGATGAAGAATTTAAAAATAACACATTAAGAACAAAAAACGCACAAAAGATTAAAGAAATAATAGAAAATAAATTTAAAAATCTAACAGCAAAAGATGTTGTGGATAGATTAGAAAAAGCAAAAATTGCAAATGGTAATGTAAATGAATTAAAAGATGTGTGGAATCACTCTCAATTAAAAAGTAGAAATAGATGGAGAGAAGTTGATACTGAAGTAGGTAAAATCCCAGCATTATTGCCACCGGCTACAAATAATAATTATGAGCCTAGAATGGATAAAATCCCAGCGTTAGGAGAACATACTCATAAAATCTTAAAAGAATTTGGATTTAAAGATGAGATTTCTCAACTACAATCAAAAAACATAATAAAGGTAAGAGATGAAAACTAAGAGTTTTTTGTTTGTTCCATCAATTAAAAATGATAGATTTAATAAGGCTTTAAATAGCGGAGCTGATTATATTATTATTGATTTAGAAGATTCAATTAGCCCTAATCAAAAAGATAAAGGCAGGGCTAATATTTTAGAATTTGCAAACAATACAGATGCTAATTTTTTTATAAGAATTAATGATACTAAGAGTGAATATTTTAATGATGATATGAAATTATTAGATGAATTAAATAAAATGAAAAAATTATATGCAATTGTATTGCCTAAGAGTGAGAGTTCAAAAGAATTTGAATTATTTAAAGATTTTAAAGATTTAATAATAATTCCAATTATTGAAAGTGCTTTGGGCGTTGATAATTTAGATGATATTGCAAGTTCAAAATTAATTAAATTATTAAGTTTTGGTGCTTTAGATATTTCTTTAGAATTAGGATTAAAAGAAGGCAGCGGAAGAGAAAATTTATTAAATCACATAAGAAATCAAATAGTGATAAAAAGTGCAAAATATAAATTATTACCACCAATTAATGGAGTATATCCTGATATTAAAGATGAAATTGGTTTAAAATCTGAATTAGAATTTGTATCTTCTATGGGTTTTGGCGGGTCTTTAAGCATTCATCCAAATCAAATTCCAATAATCAATCAAGTATTTAGTCCTACTAAAGAACAAATTCTATGGGCTAAAGAAATAGTAGAATTGGCAAAAAATACTGATGATATTGTATTTAATTATAAAGGCAATATGATAGATTTGCCAGTAATTAAGAAAGCTCAAAATATACTAGCAAATATCTAATATCTCTCTTAGGAGAGATATTAAAATAAGTGTGGGATTATTCCTGCAATATATCCAAAAATCAAGCAAATAATACTAATTGCCCAAATATAAAAGAATGAGCGTTTAATATGTTCTTTTATAGATACATCAGCAAGACCACATCCAAGCAATGTAGCAGGAACAACAGGGCTTATAAATGTAGCACAATTTCTAGCTAAAACCATAATAATAGCAAGATTCATTGGGTCAATTCCAAAAGCATTTGTAACGCTTAAAACCACAGGCATAACGCCATAAAAA
This sequence comes from Campylobacter sp. RM9331, assembly GCF_020137685.1. Taxonomy (NCBI): domain Bacteria; kingdom Pseudomonadati; phylum Campylobacterota; class Epsilonproteobacteria; order Campylobacterales; family Campylobacteraceae; genus Campylobacter; species Campylobacter sp. RM9331. The sequence goes on along the minus strand of NZ_JACGBA010000003.1, from coordinate 129,775 downwards.
TAAGAATCCGTGCAAAAGATTAATGCCATAGGAACAGCAAGCAAGCCTACTACTAAAGGAATTAAATTACCATATTCATTAGGCACTAGAGTTAGAATTGAAGCTCCCATTTTATTCATAATTCCACTTTTATCAAATACACCGATTAAAATTCCTGCACCAATTAAAGTAATATACATCATTATTGCTCCACCACTTGCTTTATCTAAAACTTTTTTAGCTATTTTTAAATTAGGATAATTTAGTGGCAACGCAATTGCAAAACCTATCATAAAGCAAACATAAGAAGGTAATACATTAATTACTAAAGCAGCAATAACAGCTATTAGTAAAAATACATTTACTAAGAAAAATTTATCGTTTTGAAATTCGCTTTTTTCAATTTCAAGTTTAATTCCTTCAAGATTACCGCCAGCACCACGCCTTTTTTCTTGATAACCGATAAAAATAGCTAAAGCTAGTGCTAAAACAAGACCTAAAACTTGCATAGGGATTAATTGATGCCATAAATCATTCGCGTCAGCTTTAATAACCGTTGCAGCTCTTAGAGTTGGACCTCCCCAAGGAAGAACATTCATAACACCCATTGCACTAGCACAAATTAATAAAAGTGATGATTTTCTCATTCCAAGTCTTTCATAAATTGGAAGCATAGCTGGAATAACTATTAAAAATGTAGCTGCTCCACTACCATCAAGATGAACAAACATTGCCATAAGTGAAGTAAGAATTGTGATTACAAATACATTTGGTGTAACTTTGCTAAGTAAGAAATTAATAATTTTATTAAAAAATCCACTAGCACTAAGCACACTAAAAAAAAGAATAGAAAATACAAATAAAGCTGCTGTATCGCTAACGGTTTTTACACCATCTTTTATAAAACCTTTCATTGCTTTAAAGTTTAAAACATCTCCTTTAACCCCTAAAGCTTTTCCGACTTCTAACCCACAATAATCCATTATCATAAGCATTGCAGCAACTACAAAGCTAACTAAAATAAATGCTATCGCAGGAGTGGTTTTATCTTTTAAGAGTAGCCATACGATAAATCCAAGCCCAATAAAGCCTGTAAGTGATAAAAATAAATCCATTTTTAACCTCCATAAAAAAATGTTAGATTTTAACAAAGTTACAATTTGAAATAATTGAAAATGGATAATTTTTTTAAAAAGTGTTAAGTTTCGTAACAAATTTTAGAATTTAAGAAAAAATTAAAAAATAATAATTCAAATTCTAAAAAGAATTTGAATTAATAATTAATCTTGTTTATTAGGTAAGATTAGATTTAGAATAATTGCAAGTAAGGCACTAAGTCCAACTCCTGAAAATGAAACGCTTCCAAAACTAGCACTAAGACCGCCAACACCTACAATCAAAGTAGAACTAATAATTACTAGGTTTTTATTATTAGTTAAATCTATTTTAGCATCAACTAAGGTTTTAATCCCAAGACTAGCAATTGTTCCAAATAAAAGTATCATAACTCCACCCATTACAGGCAATGGAATTGATTGTAAAATGGCATTAAATTTACCCACAAATGCAAGTAATATTGCAAATATTGCAGCCCAAGTCATAATTTTAACTTGTGCGTTTTTTGTAATCATTATTGCACCTGTAACTTCTGAATAAGTTGTAACTGGAGGACCACCTATTAAACCTGCAACACAAACTCCAACACCATCTCCGCTTAAAGTTCTATGAAGACCTGGGTCTTTTGTGTAATCTTTTTTAGTTACTGCACCTATTGCCATAACTGCACCAATATGCTCAATTACAGGAGCAATTGCAACAGGTATCATAAAAATTGCTGCACTAAAATTAATGCTAGGTGTTTCAAAATGTGGGATTGCAAACCAAGGTGCAGCTTTAATTGCACTAGTATCAACATAGCCTAAAATAAAGGCTAAAATATATCCACAAATAGCACCTATTAAAATAGGAACTAATTTAAACATTTTTGAGCCAAAAATAGCAATTACAATAGTAATTAAGAATGAAAAAGTAGAAAGCATTAAAGCTATATCTTTATCAATTACTTGAGTTGAACCACTCATACCCATAGCCATTCCAGCTGCACTTACAGCAACGCTAAGACCTATTACGATGATTACAGGGCCAATTACAACTGCGGGAAAAAGTTTGCTAATAAAACTTTCACCTTTTGTTTTGATAATTGCAGCAAAGATAAAATAAACAAATCCTGTGCAAAACAAAGCAAACATAGTTGAATTAATTCCCCATTCTTTCATAGAATAAATTATAGGGGTTATGAATGCAAATGATGAGCCAAGATAGATAGGAACTTTAAATTTCGTAATGATTTGAAAAATAATCGTTCCGCACCCAGCACCTAAAAGAGCCATTGCAGGATTTAGTCCAGTAAGTAAAGGAACTAATACCATTGCACCAAAGGCTACGAATAAAATCTGAAGTCCAGATATCGCGTCTTTAATCATAAAAAAATCCTTTTTTATTTTGAGTTATTATCTCACAGGGGTAAGGTAAAAAAGGATTTTTTTCATTAAATTAAATAAACATAAAGGAGGATTGGTGACCCATACGAGACTCGAACTCGTGTTACCGCCGTGAAAGGGCGATGTCCTAACCGCTAGACGAATGGGCCTTTCAAGAAGTTTTTTCTTGTGATGTAAAAGCCGTTATTATATGTGAAAATTCTTAAAGTTTTCTTAAATTATAAAAATTTTTTCAATTTTTTTAAAATTTTTGTAAAAAATTGTAATTTTGATGAAAATTTTCAATTTAAAAACGACAATTTTAATCTTTTATGTTTAATATTTACATTTTTTATAAGGAGAATATATGAAAGAATTAAAAGAAGCAAGGCTTAGATTAGTTGCTATGCCAAAAGATACAAATCCTGCAGGCAATATTTTTGGTGGTTGGATAATGAGTCAAATAGATTTAGCTGGTGCAGTTGCAGCTAAAGAAATAGCAAATGGTAGAGTAGTTACTATCGCAGTTGAACAAATGACCTTTAAAAAACCTGTTTATGTTGGAGATATTGTGAGCTTTTATGCTGATATTGTAAAAGTTGGAAGCACATCAATACAAGTTCAAGTAGAAGTTATCGCTGAACGCTGCACTCCTAAATTATATGGAGTTTGTGTGCCTGTTACAAGTGCGCTTTTAACTTATGTAAATGTTGATGAAAACGGAGAAAAAATCAAAATTGATGAGAATTTAAAACGCTACAAGGGATTTTAATAATCCCTTTTATTCAACCTACTTTTTAAACTTACTTGTTAGAATTAAAAAAACTTTTAAGGATAATTATGAAATATGTTTTATTTGATACAGAAACTACAGGAAATACAGAATTAGATAGGATTATTCAAGTAGGTGCTTTGGTAATTGATAGTGAAAAATATGAATTTAATGAAATAGAATATGCTGAAAATATTTTTGACAATATACAAGAAAGAAAAGTTTTAGTATTTGATGAATTATGCAGTAGCGAAGTAAATATTTCTTTTGAAGCTATGGAAGTTCATAACATAACCCCTGAAATGCTTATTAATAAGCCAAAATTTAGTGAAACGAAATTTTCAAAAATGCTAAATGAGCTTAATTCAAACGAAAATTACTTAATAGCTCATAATATTAAGTTTGATTTAGAAATGTTAGAAAAAGAAGGCTTTCAAAATAATTTTAAATTAATTGATACTTATAAGTGCGCTAAGGCTATTTTTCCTGACTTTAATCATCACAGATTGCAATATTTAAGATATTTTTTAGGGCTTTATAAAATTGAGCAAGAAGAGGCACAAAAATTAGGAATAATTATAAAAGCTCATGATGCGATAGGCGATGTTTTGGTTATGAAATTATTATTAGATGAATTATTAAAACATAAAAATTATGAAGAATTGCACGAAATTACAAAAGCCCCATTAATTAGCACTAAATTTAGCTTTGGAAAATACAAGGGCAAAAGTTTTGATGAGGTTAGAGCTGTTGATAATGGATATTTGTTGTGGGCTATGAATAATTTAGATGATGAAGATTTAAAATATTCTATCAATAAATTTTTAGGATTAATTTGAGAATTTAAATCTCAAATTATCATTTTTTCTATGTTATATTTTCTATATAATTAATGTTATTATCGTTTATTGCTATTAAATCTATGCAATAATTTAAATTATTGTAATCTTCATAATGTTGATTAAAAATATAAATAGATTTTATAATTCTTTCTAATTTTTTTGGTGTTAAATAATATTCGCTTTCATAATTTTTGCTTGACTTTACTTCAATAAAATGCAAGGTTTTATCCTTTAAAGCGATTATGTCAATTTCTCCAAATTTGGTTTTATAATTTGTTTTAATTATTTTAAAATTATTTTTTTCTAAGTATTTTTTAGCTTTTTGTTCGTTTTCATAGCCAAAAATATATGACTTTAGTCCTTTTATGCTCTTATTTAATAAGTTCTCTTGCTTCATTTATTAAATCTTCGTTAGGATAAATTCCACAAAAGTATTCAAAAGCAAGGGCTGCTTGAAAAATAAGCATATCAAGTCCATCTTGAGTAATAATATTTGGATTTTTTAACTTACAAAAATCTAAAAATATATCGTGATTATATGCTAAATCATAAGCAATTTTTGTATTTTTTGCTAGTTTTTCTAAAAGATTTTCTTCTAAAGGTAGTAGATTTTTTAAACTTGCGCTTGTTGAGTTTATAATTAAATCAAATTCAAATTCATCTAATATAGTATAAACTTCGCATAAAAAATCATCTTTTTTACTTCTATTAATTACTTTAGTTTTTATATTATTTTTTGCTAAAGAATAATAAACAGCCCTAGCAGCCCCACCAGCTCCTATTATTAAGGCATTGTTTATTTTGTAATTTTTTATAGGTTCATAAAATCCAAATATGTCAGTATTATAAGCTTTTAAAGTTCCATTATCATTTATTATAGTATTTGCTGCTTTTGTGTTTATAACGCCTTCATCTTTATAATTTGCTAGTATTGCAACTTCTTCTTTATAAGGTAAAGTTACATTAACACCTTTATATTTTAAAATTGTGTTTTTTAAATCATTTGGATTTTCTACTAAAATTTTCTCATAATTAGCATTTATATTTAATTTTTCATACCATAGATTATGAATTATAGGAGATTTTGAGTGAGCGATAGGATTTCCTATCACTCCGTAAATATTATTTTGCATGATAATAAAATGCGTCTTTTTTCACATTATCTCTTACAAATTTTAAGGCATTTGCTTTATCAGAATTTGAATAAGGTCCTACAATTACTCTACTCATACCTTTATTATCAGTAACTACTTTATATTGTAATCCTAGCGTATCTAGTTTTTTAATTTCGTGTGATTTTAGGTCAATATTTTTACCTGCATATACTTGAATATAGCTTCCATTATCACTTGTAGTAGGTGCTTTATTTACTGGTTTTTCTTGTTGAGCAACTGGTTTTTTAACATTTAATGTATCAAATACTGAGTTTTCTTGTTTTGTTGTTTGAGTAGCTTGTTTTTTCTCTTCTACAACCACAGGCTTTTTCTCTTCAACTACAGTAGGTTTTACTTCTTCTTTAGGAGTTTCAAGTGCTGGCGTAGGTTGTTGATTTGCTTTTGCTAATTCTTTTACAACATTTTGAACTTCTTGAGATTTTTTAGGTTCTGGTTCTACTATATTATTTTCTTTTTTTAATCTTTCTTCTAAAGATGTAAAATCATCACTAAAACCATCATTTTCACTTTTTAAATTCTCAAAAACTTCATTATCTTGAGCTTTTTGTTCAAATGTAGCATTAGGTTCTATCGGTGGTAATGGGCTTTTTTGACTATCTCCATTGCTTATTAATTTATATATAATCAAGGCAATTAGAAAAACTATTATGCCTATAATTATCTTAAATAACATTTGTTTTTGTTTATTCTTTTTGTTGTTACTTTCTAAAACTAAATCTTCAAATTTATTGTGTTCTTGCATTTTCAATCCTTTACATATGTTTTGACCAAGATGCCCCACGCTCTTTTTGATAAATTTCATAAGGTAATGCTAAAATATTGTATTCCTTAGGCATATCAAGTGTTGGAAATACTCTCCATTCAACGGGCATTTTTTGAGCCAACATTGCACTTAGTTTATTAGCTAATCCACAACCTTCGGCAAATGCAGTATGACCTTTGTGAATATATAAATGAAGATGACCTGGCGTTTTGCTTTTATAAGCTGTGAAATTAATAAAACCTTCTTCTCTTAATAATAATTGAGCTCTATGCCAAAATTTTTCAGTATTAAAACCATTGTAGTCAAATACTATATTTTCTACTTTATCTTGTGCATTTATTAAATTGTGAGCTATTGTTATTTTACCTTCTGAATGTTCTCTTATTAAGCTTGGAGATAAAAACTCATTAACTCTTTCATACTTATTAAAAAAAGTTCTACCTTTATGCTCAATTTTGCTTACTATAGTATCTCTTTTTATAAAATAATGTGAATTAATCATTTTAATTAAGGCTAATTCATTGCTTGTTAACATTTTAAGTCCTTATATAATGGGAAATTTTCGCTTAATTTTAGCGTAGTTTCTTTTGCTTTTTTTATAATTTCATCGTTATTTAAATTCTTTAGCACTAGGCTTATTGTCTGTGCTATTATTTTCATTTCTTCTTCTTTCATACCACGAGCACTAAGTGCAGCAGTGCCAAGTCTTAATCCACTTGTAATAAAAGGAGAACGCTTTTCGTTAGGAACGCTATTTTTATTAGCTGTAATACCTGCTTTTTCTAATGCTATTTGAGCATCTTTTCCGCTAAATTCACAATCACTAAAATCCATTAACAACAAGTGATTGTCAGTTCCACCACTTACTAATTTAAATCCTTCTTTTAGCAATTCATCGGCTAATACCTTGCAATTTTTTATAACTTGATTAGCGTATGTTTTCCAACTTTCATCAAGATTATATTTAAATCCAACTGCTTTTGCTGCAATAATATGCATTAATGGACCACCTTGAAGGTTAGGAAAGATTGCTGAATTTATTTTTTTTGCAAGTTCTTCATCATTAGTCATTATTATCCCACCTCTTGGCCCTCTTAGAGTTTTATGAGTTGTTGAAGTTACTATGTGAGCGTGTGGAAATGGACTTGGGTGAAGATTAGCTACTACAAGACCAGCAATATGTGCAATATCAGCTAATAAAAATGCTCCTACTTTATCAGCAATTTTACGAAATCTTTTAAAATCAATTATTCTAGCATAAGCACTAGCACCACAAACTATTAATTTTGGTTTTACTTCTAGGGCAATTTTTTCAATTTCATCATAATTTAAATAACCATTTTCATCTACTCCATAGCTATAGCTAGTATATACTTTGCCACTTGCATTTACCTTTGAGCCGTGAGTTAAATGCCCACCTGCACTTAAATCCATTCCTAAAATAATATCTCCTGGATTTAATAATGCTGCGTATGCACCTTGATTTGCTTGTGAGCCTGAATGGGGTTGAACATTTGCGTAATTACAATTAAATAATTTTTTACAACGCTCAATTGCTAAAACTTCTGCTTTATCAACGATTTCACAACCACCATAATATCTTTTTGATGGATAGCCTTCTGCGTATTTATTTGTAAGAATACTACCTGTAGCCATCATAACTTCAGGAAAAGTGAAATTCTCACTAGCAATCATTTCTAAATTCTCATTTTGTCTTTTAAATTCTTCTTTTATAATTTCATTAATTTCTGTATCAAATATCATCTTAACCCCTTTTTTTTATATAAATTCTCGCTAGTAATCATTCACAAATTGAAATTATCAATCCTTTTTAGGACGCATAGCAGGGAATAATATTACATCTTTGATTGATTTTTTGTTAGTTAGCATCATAACAAGTCTATCAATTCCTATGCCCTCACCTGCAGTTGGTGCCATACCAAACCCTAACGCATTTACGAAATCTTCATCCATTTCGCATGCTTCGTCATTTCCAGCTTTTTTAGCTTCTACTTGAGCCAAAAATCTTTCGTATTGATCAAGTGGGTCATTTAATTCGTTAAATCCATTTGCTAGTTCTTTTCCAGCTATAAACAATTCAAATCTCTCAGCTATTTCAGGATTTTCATCACTTCTTCTACTTAATGGACTAATTGATACTGGAAAATCCGTAATAAATGTAGGATTTATAAGTTTATCTTCTACATAATTATCAAATAATTCTGCTTGTAAATGTCCTAAATCTAATTTTTCATTTGCTTCAAATCCATCAGCCTTTAATTTCTTTAAAATTGCAGCTTTATCATTTACTATAGCAGCATCAATACCACCTATTTGAACTAAGGCATCTTTATATGGAATTTTTGCAAATGGAGTGCTAAAATCTATTTGCTTATCATCGTATGTAATAGTAGTGCTAAGTCCTAAGTGAGCTATTAATTTGCTTAATAAATCTTCAGTTAAATTCATTAAATCCTTATAATTATGATAAGCCCAATAAAACTCAATCGTGCTAAATTCAGGATTGTGAGTAAGATCCATTCCTTCGTTTCTAAAGCAACGATTTAATTCAAATACAGCTTCAAAACCACCAACTATTAAGCGTTTTAAGTAAAGTTCAGGTGCAATTCTTAAAAATCTATCAACACCTAAAGTATTATGATGAGTAATGAATGGTCTTGCGTTAGCTCCGCCTGCAATTTCGTGCATCATAGGAGTTTCAACTTCTAAAAATCCTAGATTTTCAAAATATCTTCTAACAAATGAAACAATCTTACTTCTATTAACAAAATCTTGTCTAATTTCAGCATTCATAATCATATCAAGATATCTTTGTCTATAGCGGCTTTCCATATCCACTAAGCCGTGAAATTTTTCAGGTAATACGCAAATACTTTTAGTAACTAAATCTAATTTATCTACATGAATACTAAATTCGCCTTTTTTTGTTACGAAAGCATAACCACGAACTTTGATAATATCGCCTACTTCTATGAGTTTTTTAATATTATCAAACCAAGTTTCATCAATTGTGCTTTTATTAAAATAAATCTGAATTGAGCCACTAAAGTCTTCAATGTTCGCAAAAACGGCTTTCCCACCATCACGCATAAATTTAATTCTACCGATTAATTCACAGATTTCTTCTGCTTTTTTTTCTTCAAGTTCATTTATGAAATCATATTTATCTTTAAATTCTTTTATACTCATTGGTTTTGTTACAAAATGAGAATAAGGATTAATACCTAAAGACCTTAGCTCGTTAGCTTTACTAATTTTTTGCTGTTCTAGTGGGTTTTCAAACATATTTTTACCTTTCTTTATATTAAATTATTTTTTTTGACATTCTTTGCAAGTTCCATATAATTGCATTAAATGGCTTGATAGTTTAAAACCATGTTCTTTTGCAATTTTTAATTGCCTTTGCTCTACTATATCATCTTGAAATTCTATAATTTTATTACAAGATTTACAAATCATATGGTCGTGGTGTGGCTTGTTTGCAAGCTCAAATTTTTTACCTGCAGTTCCAAAAGAAATTGAAGTTACCATTCCTGATTCTTCTAAAAGATTTAAAGTTCTATAAATTGTTGCGATACCTATGTTTTGATTAGGATCCATTTCTTTTAATGCTTCATAAAGTTCATCTGGAGTGCAGTGTTCGTCATTGTTATAAAGTAATTTTAATAAACTTTCTCTTTGTTTTGTGTATTTTAATCCACTTGTTTTTAGAATTTTTTTAAATTCTTCTAATAATACATCGTATTCCATATTTTCCATGTTTTCTCCTTTTATTTTGAATTTTCTTCTTTTAATTCATTATTTAATAAATTTTCTTTTTTTGTATTTATAGTATTTTGAATCGCTTGTATATTAGCGATTGCTCCACCTGTTTGAATTAAGACAGGATACATCATACTATTTGCAAAAAATTGGTTTACTTTACTATTTATTATAGGTAAGGCATTTATACAAGATGCAATTATAGAAAAAATTATAAATATTTTTCCAGCGCAAAATATAAATCCCATAATTTTATCAATTATTCCAAGTCCGCTTAAGGCTACTAGTTTTGATATTATTCTTCCTAAAATAAGAAAAATTCCCCAAACTATAACTAAAGTTATAACAAAACCACATAGGTTTAATAAAAGCTCATTATCGCTTTTATAAACATATTGATTAATTAATGCCCCTACTTTTTCTGAATTGCTAGTGCTTACATATACGCCTACTAAAATACCAGCTAATCCAAAACCTTCTTTAATAAGTCCTGAAATAATTCCACCAATACCTAAAATTAGCGTTACGCCAATTATTACACAATCTAGTATTAAGCCGCTATTCATATCAAATTCACTAGCTCATTATATTGAGTGCTATATCTTAAAGCAAGCTCACGAGTGATTAAACCAGAGCGAACCGCTTCAACTAAGCTTTGTGTTTGGGTTTTCATACCTGTGCCTTGTTGATTTAACTGCATTTGTGAATATATTTGATGGTTTTTGTTTTCACGAATAAGGTTTGCAATAGCCATATTATTAATCATAATTTCATGAATTGCTAAACGACCACCACCTTTTTTAGGTATTAAGCTTTGTGCTATAACTGCTTGTAATGAAAACGATAACATATTTCTAATTTGGTCTTGCTCTCCACCACTAAAGCTATCTACGATACGGTTGATTGTTTGCATAGCTGAGTTTGTGTGTAGGGTTCCAAATACTAAGTGACCTGTTTCAGCTGCTGTAATTGCTGCTGCTATTGTTTCTCTATCTCTCATCTCACCGATTAAGATAATATCAGGGTCTTGTCTTAAAGCATATTTTAAAGCTGTTTGAAAGCTTTTAGTATCTATATCAACGTTTCTGTAAGAAAATACTGATTTTTTGTTTTTATGCATAAATTCAACTGGGTGTTCTATGGTTAAAATATGCTTACTTTCTGTTGCGTTGATTTCATTTAACATTGCTGCTAGAGTTGTTGATTTACCAGAACCTGTTGGACCTGTTACAAGAATTAGTCCTTTTTCTTTTTTGATTAATTCTTTAAAAATTGGTGGTGCTTTTAAATCATCTAAACTAGGGATATTTTCAGGAATTAGACGAAATGCAGCTGCAAGTTTTCCTTCTTCAACATAGTAATAGTTTGCCCTAAAACGCCCTACTCCTTCAACTGCATAAGCGAAGTCTAGTTCTCTTTCTTCTTCTAAGGTTGCTTTTTGTGCGTCTGATAAAATACTATAACAAGAAGCTTTAATAATTTCGGAATTTAAAACAGCAAATTCCAAATCATTCAAAGTTCCGTGAATTCTTAAAAGTGGTTTTCTACCAGGAATAAAGTGCAAATCACTCGCATCATTTTCTTTCATAAATGTTAAAATTCCATTCATTTGAATGGTATTAACGCTATCTTGAGTTTGAATATTTTCTTCCATTTATTTTCCTTATTCTATGATTTTAGGTACAGAGAAAAAATGTCCATTTGTAGATGGTGCATTTTTTAAAATATCTTCAATAACTTCTGATTTTTGTGGTATATCTTCTCTTAGTGGAGTATAATTTAAATTATTGATTTTTAAATTATTAGTATCAATTTCATTTAAATTATCTACGAATTTTAAAATATCATCAAAATCAGCAATTAGTTCTTTTCTTACATTATCATTTAACCTAATTGATGATAATTTTTCTAATCTTTCTAATAGCTTTTCATTGACTACCATAAGTTCACCTTGCTTTAATAAAATTTCATCTGATTATATAATAAAAATTTAATATAGCACTAAATTTATCAAGATTTACGAAAAATTGTTACAATTTCAGCTTTAATTTTATTAATTTTTAAGGAATTTAATTTGAAAGAAAATTCATATAGCGTAGAAGAATTTGGCATTAAAGTTGAAAGATTTATTAGAAAATACAAATTTCTTTTTATATTTTTGATAATCGTAATTGTTGCTTATTTTGTTATAACATCTATTAATGATTCTATAAAACAAAAAACAAAAGAAGAAGCAAATGCTTTATATAATGAGCTATTAATTACTAAAAATAATGATAAATTAAATCAATTAAAATCTTTAAATCCTAATTTATATTTAGCAGTGCTTTTAGATGAAAAATATTTAGATGAATTATTACAATTTAATCCTAGTAATGAGGATAAATTATTATTAGAAATTTATAAAGCTAGAGAATTTAAATCAGATTTTTTCTTAACAGATTTAAAAACAATACAAGAAGCTTATGCGTTGTTAAAAGATAATAAAATTAAAGAAGCTGAAGTAAAACTTAATTCAATAAGTGCAAATTCTGTATTTTTAAGAATTGCTAATAATTTAAAACATTATCAAGGTAACCAATGAAAAAATATTCTTTAATAGCTTTATCTTTAGTATTTTTAGCGGCTTGTTCAGGTTCAAAACAATACTATAAGCCAGAAAATACTCAAAAGCTTACAACAATTAAAACGAAAAATGAGAATATCTTGAAGAATTTTAAAGGTTATGAAATCATTAACAAACAAGATAATATCTTATATTTATCTAATGATTTAGGATTTTTAAAAATCTTAAAAGATAAAGAAGTAATTTTTGATAAGAAATTTGATGCAAAAATTGTAAGTATCGCAACAGAAGGCAATAAAGCTGTAATGGTTGATGCTTTGAATAATATAATAATATTTGATTTGTTAGAACAAAAATATTTATTTAGTGAAAACTACGGACAAGCAAATGGAGTGGTGAAAAAATTAGCAAATCCTAGTTTCAATAACAATGTGATAATAATTCCTAGCTTAGATGGTAAATTAATCGTTATCAATAACAATACCAATACTTTTATAAGAAGTATAAATGTAGGAACTCAAGAATTTTTTAATAATGTTGTATTTTTAAAAGCTGATAGTGAAAAATTAATCGCAGCAAGTTCTAGTAAGGTATTTACAATAATTGATAATAAAACATATACTAAACTAATCAATATTAAAAAGGCTTTAGAAAAAGATAATTATATTTATATTTTATCAAACGAAGGCGTAATTTATAAATTTGATTATTTATTAAATGAAATTACAAAAATTAAATTTAAATATGCAAACTATAGTGATGTTTATGTTTATAATAACTTTATTTATGCTTTAGAGCATAATGGATACTTGATAAAATTAGATGATAAATTAAATGAATTAGCTGTTTATAATTTAGATTCTAAAATAGATTCAGGTGCTTATTTTAAGGATAATATTTTATTTTATAATAACAAAAGCTATGAATTGAAATGACTTTAATTGATATTGGAAACACAACAGCTTGTGTTTATAAAGAAGAACATGCAAAAAGGATAGAGTTAAAAGACTTTATCCCAAACTCTTTTAAAGAAAAAGTATTTTATATAAGTGTAAATTCTAATTTTTCTACATTACCTAATAACTATATTAATCTTGAACCTTATTTTAGTCTTAACACTTCTTATGTTGGTTTGGGTGTTGATAGAATTGCTTCTTGTTATTGCATTGATTCTGGCATTATTGTAGATGCTGGTAGTGCAATTACAATTGATAAAATGAGTGGCGGCAAACATTTAGGCGGATTTATTTTGCCAGGTATTCAATCATATCTTAATGCTTATAAAAATATTTCTTGTAGATTAGATTATGCATTGAATACATCTATTGATTTAAATTCGTTACCAAATTCCACAAAAGACGCTATTAGCTACGGGATAATTTCAAGTGTTGTAAATAGTATTAATGATTTTGCCAATGATGAGATAATTTATCTAACTGGTGGAGATGCAAGCTTTTTAAGTCAGTTTTTTAAAAATGCAATAAATGAGAAAAATTTAGTATTCCAAGGAATGCAAAAATTAATTAAAGACTTGAATTTATAAATAAATAAAATTATCATTAAAAAAATTACAAAAAGGATGGAGTATGGCACAACATTTTGATGTTATAGTAGTTGGTGGTGGAATTAGTGGAGCGGCTTTGTTTTATGAGCTTAGCAAATATACAAATGTAAAAAAAGTGGCATTAATAGAAAAATATCACGCATTAAGCACTCTCAATTCTAAAGGCACTAGCAATTCTCAAACAATTCATAGCGGAGATATAGAGACAAATTATACTTATGAAAAAGCTTCAAAAGTAAAACCTAACGCTGATATGATTGTAAATTATGCAAAATTAGTAAAAGCAGAAGAGAAGTTTATGTTTTCTCATCAAAAAATGGCTTTAGCTGTTGGTGAAGAAGAATGTGCTTTTATGCAAAAAAGATATGAAGAATTTAAAGATATTTATCCTTATATTAGAAAGTTTGATAAAGCAGAAATAAAAAGAATAGAGCCAAAAGTAGTAGAAGCTTTAGGTGGTGGTGATAGACCTGAAGAAATATTTGCAATGGGTGCATTAGCAGGGGATTGTTATACAACGGTTGATTTTGGCAAAATGAGCGAGAGTTTAGCTGAAGAAGCAATGAAAGCTAATCAAAAAAATCAAATGTTTTTTAATGAAGAAATTGTAAATATTTATAAAAAAGGCGATGTTTTTTATCTAATTAGTGCTAACAAGACTGAATTTAGTGCGAATTTCGTAGTGGTAAATGCAGGTGCTCATTCATTGTTTTTAGCACATAAGATGGGTTATGGTCTTGATTATGCCTGTTTGCCTGTTGCAGGTAGCTTTTATCTAACTAAAAAGCATTTATTAAATGGTAAAGTTTATATGGTTCAAAATCCAAAATTACCTTTTGCAGCATTACACGGCGACCCTGATATTTTATGTGATATGAATACTCGTTTTGGTCCGACTGCTTTAGTATTACCTAAGCTTGAGCGTTATCACGGGCTTAAGAGTTTGCCTGAATTTTTTACAACTTTACGCCTTGATGGAACTACTATTAAAATATTGCTTGATTTAATGAAAGATAGCACTATTAGAAATTATATTTTAAGAAATTTCTTATTTGAAGTGCCATACCTTAATAAAAATCTTTTCGTAAAAGACGCTAGAAAAATCGTCCCAAGTCTTACAACTGATGATATAACTTATGCAAAAGGTTTTGGTGGAGTTCGCCCACAAGTGCTAAACAAAACTGAAAAGAAATTAATGCTAGGCGAAGCTAGTATAGTGCCACAAAATCAAGGAATAATCTTTAATATGACCCCAAGTCCAGGTGCGACTAGTTGTATGGGAAATGCTTTAAGAGATTTAAGAATGGTGGTTGATTATTTAAAACTTGAATTTAACGAAGAACTATTCAATAAAGAACTAAGGGGATAAAATGAAAAAAACAAAAATAATAGCAACTTTAGGGCCTGCAAGCGATAGCGAAGAATGTATAAGAGAAATGATAAAAGCAGGTGTTAATGTATTTCGTTTAAATTTTTCTCACGGCTCTCATGAATATCATAAAGCGAATTTAGATAAGGTAAGAAAAATAGCTGAAGAATTAGGCGAAAATATCGGAGTATTACAAGATATTTCAGGACCAAAGATTAGGGTATTAGAATTACCTGAGCCATTTTTATTAAAAAAAGGTGATAGATTAGATATTTATAGACATACAATAAAGGCTAATCAAAAAGCACAAAATCACTATGAAGTAAGCACAAATTATAATGAAATTCTAGGTGCAGTAAGAGTTAGCGAGGCTATATATTTATGCGATGGTTCTATTAAAGTAATAGTTGAAGATGTAAATCAAGATTATTTAAAATGCCAAGTTCAAAACGATGGAAAATTAGCGTCAAATAAAGGTATAAATTTCCCTAATACAAAAATCAATATAGAAGTAATCACTAAAAAAGATAAAGATGATTTATTGTGGGGTGTTAAAAATGATGTTGATTATATGGCAATATCTTTTGTTCAAAACGCTTATGATATCAAAAATGCTAAGCAAATATTAGCCGAAAACGGAAATAAAACTGCTGTTTTTGCAAAGATTGAAAAATTTGACGCTGTTGAGAATATAGATGAAATTCTTAATGTAAGCGATGGGATAATGGTTGCTCGTGGGGATTTAGGAATAGAAGTTCCTTTTTATAAGGTTCCAAGCATACAAAAATCAATAATTAAAAAAGCTAATGAAATAGGTAAGCCAGTAATTACTGCAACTCAAATGCTATTTTCTTTAGCAAATAACAAAAGTGCAACTAGAGCAGAGATAAGCGATGTTGCAAATGCTGTGTTAGATGGAACTGATGCAGTTATGCTTAGCGAAGAAAGTGCAGTTGGAATTGACCCTGTAAATGCTGTTAGTATTATGGCTGCAACGATTAGCGAAGTAGAGAAAATCTATCCATATTGCAATTTTAATCACGATAAAAGAGATATGACTGATACCATCGCAGCATCAGCTGTGCAACTTGCAAAAGATATTAATGCAGACGCATTGATTTGTCTTACAAGTAGTGGTGCGAGTGTTAAAAAAATGGCAAGATATAGACCTGATACAAAGATAATAACAATGAGCCATTGTGATAAAACACTAAAAAGCCTTAGTATTTGTTGGGGTCTTAGTGAAGCTTATGTGGTTGATAAGGCAGGTAGTTTGCACGAACTTTTACAAAATTGTGTAAGAGTAGGGGTAAAAAAAGGCATTATGGATAAGAGTAAAAATTATGTTATTACAGCAGGTTATCCTGTAGGAGAAACAGGTAGCACGAATTTAATCAGAGTTCTTGGAAAAGAACAAATAGAGTATTATTTAAACTTGTAGAAAAAAAGGAATTTAAAATAGGCTTTTGCTTATTTTAAATTCTAAAAAATGAATGATATTTAAACTTATATTAAATAATAATTATTATAATACTTATCAATAATTATGAAAGGAAGTTTAAATGAAGAGAATATTCTTAAGCTCAACTTTAGCTTGTGTTTTAGCAAGTTCTTTAAATGCTAGTTATGTAGTAAAACCAAATGAAATGATTGATATTTATGATGATAGTATTAATAAAACTAGCATTCAAGCAAATCTTATTAAGTCTTTAAATCCAGATGATAGTTTTAAATGGCATTATGCAAGATATTTTGAAGGAAAATCAAAAACTGATTTATATTTTAGAGATATTAGTGTAAGAAATGATAAATTACTAGCAGCAGGGAGCTATCATTCATCAATAGTGTTATTTGACTTAAAAAATGACAATATTGTTTATAATGATTTTTATGCGATAAAGGATGCTGACCATTCTGAATTAGGTAAGAAATATCCAGAAGCTACCGACGATGCAAAAAAACAAGAAAAAGTTAAAGAAGATAGCAAAACAGATAATAATAACGATGATGATGAGTGGAGTGGGGCAAGTGAGCTTTTCGTAGAGCAAGTAGAATTTATAGATGATAAAACTGCTTTTGTAAATACTATGCCAAAATATTTAGGAAGAGATAATAAAAATGCTAGACCATATTTACACCATTCAGGACTACATAAAATAAAATTAGATAATAGCGGTGATTTAAAGGAATTAGCCTTTTTAAAGGGTGAATATTTTTTGTTTAGAAAATACAAAGATGGTGTAATTGCTTTAGATGATAAAGAAACTTTTAGTATTTTTGATAAGAATTTAAAATTGATAAAAAGCTTTAAGATTAAAGATGTAGTAAAGGCTGATGTTAGGCTTGATAGATTATTTGTGCTTTTAAAAGGCGAAAATAAAGGCATTTATGAATACGATATTAAAAAATCTAAACTAAATAAAATCGTAGATTTTAACGCACAATATTTTGGTCGTCCTATAAAAGCTACTACAAGCCCTTTTTTAGTAAGTCCTGATGCAAAAAATATTTATTATACAACACCACATAATTATAATTCTAAGCTATGTAAAGTAAGTGTATTAAATCACACAACAGAGTGTTCAAATACAGGTTTTGCTTTATATTCTGGCTCTTATGCTATTAGTCCAGATGGTAAAACTTTGGCTTATACTTTTGGAGATAGATTAGGGCAAACTAGCATTTTTAATATTGAAAATAAGCCGTATTTAGCAGGAAGTATTAAGGGTGGGAATGTAAGTTATGCCGCTACATTTAAAGATAATAATACATTAATTGTTTCTAATAATCGTAGAAATATTGATATTTATGATTTATCAAAAGGCAAAAGCATTAGTATAGATGATAAATTTGAGAATTTAAAAGCAAATATTTTTAGTTTTATTGCACCAAATATGGAAAACATTAAAATTAAGATGAAAAATAGTGGTGGAAAAGAAAAAATAAAATCAGATATTATTTTTCCACAACATATTGATGGGATAAATATTGTTTATCTTTTACCTGATGAGTTTGCAGATTTTGTTGATGAAAAAGGTAAAATTTTTGCTTTACCAAAAAATGATTTAAGTGGGGAATTTAGCGTTATATTAAAGCTATGTGAAAACGGCAAAATAATTCGTGAAGAAGCCTTAACAACTCCATTTAATATAAAAGTTAGTAAGTGAAAGAATTTGTTTTTTCTTGCTTTAGCACAAAATGTGTTGTTAAATTAGAAGCTAGCGAATATGAAGCTTCTAATTTAGCTATTAAATGTTTTGAGCTTTGTAAAAATCTACATTTAAAATATAATTATTTTGATAATTCTTCGCTGGTATCTAAAATTAATAATAAAAGCAAAAATCGTATAAAATTAGACCAGCAAACTATGATGATTTTGCAAAAACTCTCAAGTCTTAGTGAAATTACTAATTATGCTTTTGATATTACACTAATCAATAAAAAATTAAAAAATAATGCAAAATATGGTAAAAATTCATATTTTTTATCTAAAAAATTTATAGAATTTGAAGATATAAATACAAAAATTGACTTAGGTGGCGTGATTAAAGAATTTGCAGTTGATGAATGTGCTAAAATTTGTGAAAAATACAAATATGTGATTAATTTTGGAGGGGATTTAAAGACTAATAAAGAAATATTTGTAAATATTAAAAATCCTAAAAATCCACAAGAAGCTATTAAAAAATGGCAAATCTTAAATCAATCGCTAACAACTTCAGCACAATATGAAAGGGCAAATCACATAATAAATACAAAAGATTTTAAATATTCTCAAGTTAGTGTAATAGGAGAAAACACGCTTAGTTGCGGGGTATTTTCCACTGCTTTGTGCTTTGAAGAATTTGTTTTGCCTAAAGAGTATTTAGCAATTTGCATTGATTTTAATAACGAAATAAAATACCAATCTAATCGCGACAGGTAATTTAATATATTTTAATTGAAGTTAAAATAAAGAGAGTTTTATTATATTACTTTAGAACAATCTTGATTAAAAATATTGTTACAAATGCTTGCTTTTTAGATATTTAAAGAAAAATAGCAATAATTTTTGTATTACTTTTGCAAAATAGATAAAATTACAAATACCACTGCTTGTTTTGCTCATTGCAACATAATTTTTATCAAAATCATAATTTAAGAATTTTTAAAAACTTAAATATATTTTTATGAATAGTAGCGTGAGTTGAAAATATTGCTTGTTATATTCTAACTATTTGCTTTATATGTTTGTTTTGTTAAAATATTTAGAAGTTTCACTAAGTTTTATACTTAATATTTAATATAGTTTTTGTCTATGATTTTTATATTGTGCTATCAGTTTTAAATTCTATTTTTTTGCAAATAATTATATTGTGAATTTAATGTTTAAAATATTTGTTTGATTTTAGATACGAGCTAAAAATAAAATTAAAGGAAATAAAAAAGTGGCTCCGGATGTAGGATATTTTTTAAATACATAAAAGCTTATTAATAAAGATAATATGGTAATTTAATTACAAAAGTTAATTTAAAAGTAACTAAAATAAAAGAATTAAACAAACATTATATAAGCTATTTGCAAATTAACTAAACAAATACTATAATAAAAATGTTTCACCCTTTTTGGGTTAGTCGCCCCCTTATCGCAAGATAATGGCTCGGGTTTCCCCCACCTTTTAGGTGTGGGGTTAATTTATTACTTCATTTATAATTATTTGTTTTATATTTAAAAAATCATTTTTTAGTAATTTAATTTTAGCTTGATACATAACTCTTTTATTGTCAAACACTTTAATTTGAGATAATAAAGCAGTTTGTAAGCTTCCATTACTATCAAAAACATAACGATATTTATTAGCTTTTCCATATACTTTAGAACTTAAAGGAACACCTAAAAACAGCCTATTACCAGCACTATCAAAAAGCTTATTAATCACTAGCACAGGTCTAGCATAATCTTTACCTTTGCCATAAACTTCATAACCTATATTTAATCCTATTTTAACCCAATAAACTTCCCCAAGTTTTATATTTTTATGTTTATTATTATCATTTGTTTTCTTTTTAACTTCATTCCAGTCATCATAATTCATCATAGCAAAATCCTATTTTTTCTTATTTTATAATAATTTTTCTATATTGTTAATATAGTCGCCATACCATTGCATTAAAATCATTTTTTCTTTTATAGATGATCTACTTCTTTCATAATGCATCGCTATGCCTTTTGTAGAATGATCCATAACTTCTTCAATTACTTTTTCACTAATACCCATACTATTTAAAGCGGTAATATTTAAACTACATATTGTTTTAAAAGTGCTTCTAAATCCATAAGGGACTACTTTTCCATAATATTTATAATTTAAAGTTTCTCTAATAGCTTTACTTATAGTATTTGTTGATATGTGCTTATTTTTGTATTTTGAAGGAAATACATAAATATTATTTTTTGAAATTGATTTTAATTCAGATAAAATTTTAATCATATATGTATTCAATGCTATTGTATGTTCATTTTTATTCTTCATTTCACTTGCTGGAATAGTCCATAATTTATTTTTAAAATCAATATAACTCCATTTCGCAGATACTGTGTTAAATGGTCTATTTGCAGTGAGAATTTGTAAAAATATTGCATATTTAATATTTAAATCAATTTTATTATTTTCTTTTAGGCATTTTATAAAATTTTTTATATCTTCATTATTTATTAGAGCAGGTCTTCTGCCATCACGAGAGTTAATTTTATTAAATTCTTTTAAAGTAATAAAGTGTTCTTTTAAATTATTTGCTGGATTATTTTGTATGTAATTATCTGCTATCGCTAAATCAAAAATTGATTTTAAATATGATATTAGCCTGTGTATTATATCAATTCTACTTTTATTTTTATTTGCTGGATTATATATACTAGTTAGTATATCTAATAATTCACTATGTTTAATATCTGCAATGTTTTTATCTCCTAACTTGGGTAAAAGGTATTTATTAATTCTTTGCATTATTTGTTTTACATATCTTTCATTTCTACATTTGTTTTGAACTATTTTTATATATTGTTTATATAAAATACTAAAATTGTAATTTACCCTATTGATGCTTAAATTGTAGTTTTCATCAATAAGTAGTTTTCTTAATATTTTAATTGCATCAGCTCTTGCTTCTTTTATAGAGTATATATTTTCTCTAAATTCATGAAGTTTTATCATTTTGTTTTTATACCTAATACAAAATGTTTTCATACCACTAGGATAAATTCTTAGATATAGTTCTTTTGGATTACCAACACATTTAATATATGCTTTATTGTTATTTTGTAATTTTTTAATATCTTTATTTGTTAAATTAGTGCTACTAATTCTTCCCATTATTATCCTTTTACAGTTTATAGTTTTAAGTTACTTAAAAAGTTATTTAAAGTATGTTTAAGTCAAAAAATAATATACTGAACTTGTTTTATACTTTCATTACCTTCTTATTTAAAATCTAATAATTTTTATTTTTTTTTACTTTATAAATACCACTAGTCTGTTACTTGTCTGACACTAGTCTGACCACTAGTCTGCTTTATAAAATAGACTAGTCTGACTAGTCTGTATATTTTTTACATATAAAAATTATTAAAATTTAAAAAATAGCAAAAAAAGTAATGAATTTTAAGTATTTTTAACGCTTGTCTGACACTAGTCTGACCACTAGTCTGCTTTATAAAATAGACTAGTCCGTAATCTTATGCACTAGTCTGAATTTTATTAATACTTATCTGGAATTTATATTAATTTATAGATTAAAATAGTTTATTTTAAATTATTTTAGTTTTCAGCCATTTTTTCTCTTAGTAGTTGTCTAAAAAAGCTATTTCTGCTTATATAATTTTCTGCACAATATTGTTCTAAAGCATTAAATTCATCTTCTGTTAATGTAACTGTAAAACCTTTAGTAACTTTTAACTTAGAGTTTTTTTTCTTTCTAGTTTGTTTTTGAGCTTCTTTATATGTATTTACAACATTGTCTTTTAAAATATCATCAATACTTACTTCTAATTTTTTAGTCATTTTTTATCCTTGTCAATATATTTTACTAATTATATTAATTATAGTCAATTAAAATAATTTAAAATAAATTAAAATAATTTATTGTTTTTAATATACTTTAATAGCTCATAATAAGATTTAATGAAATTTTTATAGCTATGCATTGATAGTGTGTTTTCTTTATATAATTCATTAAAGCTTTTTCCATAATTCATAGAATTTAATACTATTTTTGAGTCTTTAAAATAAAAAATTGGTATATTGCAATCTTTAATTTTTTTTAGGTTTTTTATTAAAAAAGCTACTTCTTTGTTGTCTTTAAAGCCAGTAGCGAGTATGATAAAATTTTTATTAAATTCTTTTAGTTCATTATAAGTTTCATAAGTTCTAATTATTGAATTTAAATTTGGATTTGTTGGTATTATTATATAATTTGACTTTTCAACAATATTTAAAATACCTTTTGCTACAAATCCACCAAAATCATATACACAATTATCTATTAGTTTTACTTCTTGAGAGATTTTAGCTTTATTTGGATAGATATGTTCAATACAGCTATTGTCATTTGATTGTAAATACATATTTAAATCTTTTGCTATTGAAAAGGCAAAAGGAGTTTTACCAACACCACCTTTTTTTGATATAACTGAAATTATCATTTTTTATTCCTTTAAATAATATATTTTAGTATATAATATATTAAAATAAATTAAAATAAGCTAAAATAATTTAAAATAGTTTAATTTAAGCTATAATTAATTTATGATTAATATAATTAAACAAATAATTCAAAATAAAGGAAGAAAGTATGAAAAAAATTAATTTAGTGGCTGCAGGTATAGTGTGTTTATTTTCTACTGGTTGTGTTTTGCCAAAATTACCACCTGTTCCTGATGCGTTAAAAGCACCGGAAATAAATAATAATAATAGTAAAAGTGATATTACAAAAAGACCTATGATTTTAATGGAGTATCCTGATGGAAGAATAGAAACTCAAGGTAATATGAATTATGGTAAAAAGTGTGTATTAGAAAAAGATAGTAGAAGTGGTAGAATTACAAAAACAGGTGTTGTTGTTCGTGATAGATGTGTTCCTGACCATTGTAAAAAGTGGTATGATGATGTAGATCTTCAGCCTAAAAATGAAAAGGAAGAAGAAGAGTTAAAATTCTGTGAAATTGATGTTAAGTCAATTAATTTTGGCTATCAGCTAATTAAATAATTACATACCTAGCTTTTAGCTAGGTATTTTGTTTTTAGATTATACTTCATTTTTTTGTTTATACAATTATTAGTGTTTATTGCCTTACTTATATTATCAATCACTTCACAATACCATCTATTGTATTGGCATTATCGTTTTTAATAAGTTTATAAATGCTTTTATTGTTTTCCTTGATTTTTTCTTTAGCCCATAAAACACCACAATAATTATTTAAAATATTTGCAATTTTACTTTTATCTTTAACTATGCCTTCACCTATTAAATAATTTTTAATTTGTGTATAATTAGCTTCTTTATTGTTTGATAAAAATTCTATTATTTCATCTACTATTTTGGTATCGTTTTTATTCTCACTTGCCCATAATATGTCAACTTCTATCAATCTATGCTTATCTAAATCAAATTGAAAAGCCTTGTTTTTTAAATCACCATTTCTTGCTTTTATAGTTTTAAATATAAAAGTTTGTTTATCTGGGTTATTTTCAAGGATAAAAGCATTTGTTGTATCTTCTAAAAATGCAGATGAACCCGCGTAATTTTCTCCTAAATCTTTTTGTGGTTTATTTGTATGGTGTAAAAATATAACAGTAGCTCCAGCATCTCTTAAAGCTTTTACTAATCTCATAAATTCACTTACATCTTTGTTTTTATCTCTATCGCCTAGAATAAAGTTTTTTATGCTATCTAAGATAAACAATGTATTTGTTAAATCTACATTTTTAAATTTGTTAAGGAATATATTTGCTTCTTCTGCTGAATAATTGCTAGATGAAAACATATTAAATCTACTTCCAAATTCGTTTCTTATTTTATAGATTTTCCTATTTGTCAATGTAGCTATTGAATTATCTAAATCAAAATATACAACTTTATGTTCTATTGATTGTTTTAAAAAACTAGTGCAAATTCCTAAAGCAGTTAAAGATTTACCACCACTAGGCTTTGAAGCTATCATTGTGATTTCGTTTTTAACAATTAAATTATTTATAATGTATTCAATTTTTGACTTATCACTATCTAATGTTTCATAGTTAAACATATTCATATTAATTATGCTTTCAAAATTTTCACTGTTTATTTCAGAGTTTTCTAAAGCTTGTATTTTTTGCAATAAAAAATCTATTGTATGTTGAATATATTCTTTTTCTTTATCAAGCTTTATTTTTGATAATAAAGTTTTTAAGTTATCTACTTCTTTTTGAAATTCTGCTATTTCTTTATATTTGTTTTGTATAGCTTTTGCTATTTGATTTTCATTTGTCTTCATACTTCAGCCCTTTATTTTTAAATAGTAGCAATTTCAGGTTAATAAAAAATTAATTTATCATATTATATAATAAGATAAAAATTAAAAAATAAAAGGATTTTTTATGAAAAATAATAAGATTTTATTATTATTACTAACACCAAATCTTGTTTTAGCTGCTGGTGGTTTGTCAAAAGTAAATAACTTATTTGACACAGTTTTAGGTTGGATTTTAGCAGTTGCTTTCACAATATCAACAATTGCATTAGTGTATTCTGGAATTAAAGTTATGTGGGGCGGACATCCGTTTCAAGAATATTCAAGAGTAATTGTTGGTTCTATTGTTATAGCTTCTTCAAGTGCAATTATTGGTGCTATTTACGCTTTTTAAATGAATACAGATTTATTTTTTAAAGCACTAAGCAGACCTGCTATGCTTTTTGGCGTTCCTATGATGCCTTTATTATCTGTTATGATGTTTATATTGTTTTCTGCAATATATATCAATCTATTTTTCTTTTTTTTAGCTATACCTATATTTTTTATAATGCGTTTTATGGCTAAAAAAGATGATATGATTTTTAGGCTTTTATTTTTAAAATTAAAATTTTTTACAAATCCTGCACAAAAAAAATTTTATAAAACCAAAGCATATGTAACTTCAAGTTATACACATAATAAAACTTATAATAATCTAACAAAATTAAGTATTAGTGCATTACATAGTCTTGCAAATATTTCATCGCACATTCCATTTCAAACTCTCATAAATAATCATATTATAACTACTAAAGAATGTGAATATGTAGCAACATTTGTTATTGATGGTGTTGATTTTGAAGTAGAAAATAGTGTGGATTTAGAAGTTAATAAAAATAAATTAAATATGTTAATAAAATCATATTCTTCTGAAAACATATCTTTTTATTTTCATAATTGCAGAATTGAATTAAACGATTATTTAAATAGTCTTTTTAAAAATAATTTTTTAAAAGATTTTAATGATAGGTATTATTCAAATTTTAACCAATTGAAAGAAAACAAGCTAGTATTATCAGTCATATATTCACCATTAAATAAACTTGCCAGTTCAAAATTTAAAAAATTGAGCGTAGAAACAAAAATTCAAGAGATTAGGCAACATGTTAAAAATTTTGAAGAATTGCTTTTGGGGATTGAAGGTAATTTAAAGGATTTTGGAGTTGCAAGACTTGGTAAATACATTGAAAATAATATAGTTTATTCATCTCAACTTGAGTTTTATAACTTTTTGCTTTCAGGAACTTTTTCAAAAGTGCGTGTGAATGATACAGTGTTATGTGATTATTTGCAAGGTAATATGAGCGCAATTTTATTTGGACATAATATTGCACAAATTGATTTAAACAATGGTAAAAAAAGATTTTTAAAAGCAATTGAAATTAAAGAATATCCAAATTATAGCTATATTGGTATGCTAGATCATCTTATGTATTTAAATATAAATTATGTTATTACACAAAGTTTTACTCCTATGAAGAAAGTAGATGCAAAAGAAGCAATTGGTTTGCAAAAAAAGAGATTAGTTAGTGCAGAAGATGATGCTATATCGCAAATAATAGATATTGATCAAGCATTAGATGATTTAACTTCTGGTGAAATTTCTTTCGGAAATTATCATTTTTCATTAATTGTATATGCTGATAGTATAAAAGAAGTAGAAGAAAATACAAATATAATAATATCAAAACTTGCAGATGAAGGCTTTTTGACTACTATTGCTAATATTGCTTTACCTGCAACTTATTTTGCTCAAATACCTGCAAATTATCAAATTAGACCACGACTTCATAAAATTTCAAGTAAAAATTATGCTTCATTGATTGCTTTGCATAATTTTGGTAAAGGTAAAAAGGATAAAAATTGTTGGGGTCAAGCAGTATCTATTTTAAGAACCCCTAATGGATCTCCATATTATTTTAATTTTCATGAAACAAGATTTAATAATGATGATTTTGGTGAATTATTATTAGCAAATACTATGATTTTAGGTAAATCAGGTGGTGGTAAAACAGCACTAATGAATTTTTTATTAAATCAACTTGCAAAATATTCTGATCCTTCAACTTTCCCAGTATCAATTCCAGAAGACAAGAAAAAAGCCACCTTTTTTTACCTAGATAAAGATAAAGGTGCTATTGGTAATATTATTGCCCAAAATGGAACTTACATTACTATTGATGGTGGAAATCCAACAGGCTTTAATCCTTTTATGTGTGATAACACACCAGAAAATATAAGAAATTTACAAATTCTTATGAAATTATTAGTTACTAGAAATGATGAGAAAATATCCGTAAAAGAAGAAGAAGATTTAAATTTTGCAGTTATTTCAATAATGAATAATTTTAATAAAGAAGAAAGAAAATATGGAATCACATTAATGCTAGAGCATTTAACTGAAGGAACAAATGAGATTAACTCAATTAGAAGTAGATTGGCACAATGGAGTAAAAATAAGCAGTTTGGTTGGGTGTTTGATAACGAAAATGACAATTTTTCTTTTAAAGATGATTGCAATTTATTTGGTATAGATGGAACTGATTTATTAAGTGATAATGACATTAATGGTCCTGTATCATTTTATATTCTATGGAGAATATTTGAAAAGTGCGATGGTAGAAGATTTGCATTATTTGTTGATGAAGCTTGGGATTGGATTAGAAATCCAGTAGTTGCAAAAGAAATACACAATAAAGAAAAAACAATAAGAAAGTTAAATGGATTTTTGGTGCTTGGAACTCAAAGTGTTGAAGATTTTGCCAAATCACCTATTGCAAGTGCAATAATAGAGCAAAGTGCAACTATATTATTACTGTCAAATCCACAAGCAAAAGAAGATGATTATTGTAAAGTTTTAAATCTTTCTAAAGAAGAGTATGAATTTGCAAAAAATACAATTCCTTCAATGTATCAAGTATTAATCAAAAAAGCAGAAGAAAGAGCTATTGTAAGTCTTGATCTTAGTTCTATCGGTAAAACATATTTAAAAATTATTTCTACAGGCAAAGCTTATGTTGAAAAACTTGAAAAAATAAATAAATTAGAAGTAGATTATAAAACAAAATTTCAAAAGATTTTAGAACTTTATAATGAAAGTATTGGAGATTGTAATGAAAAAAACATTGTTTAAATCATTAGTTGTTTTGTTATGCTTTACAAATAATGCTGTTGCCAGTGGAATACCAACAATTGATGTTGCTGCAATTGCACAAAATATTAAATCATATATAGATGATTTGAAGGAATATGCAGTGGAAGCTAATCGTTGGGCAACTACATTGATGCAGTATAGACAAGTAGTTGAACACTATGCACAAGAATTAAAAAATACTACTGGTATTAGTGATATTGTATCAGCAATAAATAGTGCTGAAGGTTTATATGAAGAAACTATAAAATTCAAAAGCAACTCATTGCAATTGCACTCTATGGTTAAAGAAGATTTAACAAGCGAAGGTTTAAAACAGCGTGGTAAAGAGTTATCTACAAAATTTTTATTAAGCGATTATTGCAGTAGCTATGAATCTAAAAACAAACAAGCAATTTGCTATAGAGAAGTTGCCACAACTTTTCAAAATGAAGAAGAGCTGAAAGAAATAGATAAGAATTTTAATGCTACATTAAAAGAAATTGAATCTTTAGCTAAAAAAGCAGTAAAAGCTACAACAATGAAAGAATCAGCTGATGCTCAAACTGCACTGCAAATAGCTCAATCAAAATTACAAACACAAGAACAACAATTAAAAATATTAAACGAAAAACATGCTAGAGCAATGCAAATTAATGAGCAGTTAAAAGAAGATGAGCGAGTAAATTACAATAACAATCAGTATAGAAATTTAAAACTAGCAAGAAAATTTAAACTTGATGATGTAAGGTTTGAATAATGATTGTTTATAAGCCAGATACAGGTGCTTTTATTTATGTTGGAGAGCTTGTATCAAATATTTTTGAGATTGATTCAAGTTCTAGTCCTTTTTATACTGCTTCTTCTATTATTCAAGGTTTTGTAATTACACTGCAATATACTGCTATTACTTATTTAACTATATGGCTAATATATGAGTTTTTACAATTTTCAATGTCTATAAAACAACAAAGTTTCGCAACTTTATTGTGGGATTTTATGATGAAGATTATAGTGATATTTTTGTTTATGAATTACGGTAATTTCATCGGTTTATTTAAATCAGCAATAAATGATGTAATGAACTATGCCGGTAATTTTGCCTTTAGTGGTAGTAATTGGACTGCTTGGGAAAAAGTTCAAGCTTATATGGATTCTATAGTAAAACTTGTTGCAAAGATGATAGATGATGCATCGTGGTGGTCTGGTGAAAAAATTGTAGCTGGGCTATCTGGGCTTTTTGGTTTAGCTGGTGGTCTTATTGGTTCTTTATCTTTAGCTTCTGCATTAAGTATAGTTCAAATCACTAATTCTATTTTAATAATGATAGCCCCATTAATGTTTGCATTTTTATTGCTTAAATCAACCAAACAAGTATTTTCACAATATATATCATTGTTAATAAGTAATTTTTTAGCACTTTTATTTATAAATATTTTTGCAAGCGTTATTATTCAGTTTGTTATGTCTTTAACAAATGATGAAATTTATGGAAAAAATCCTAATATTATTTTAGTGGTTATTTCTTGTATAGTTTCAGGTGTAATTTTACGCACCGGAACAACATTAGCTCTTCAATTAGCACAACAATTATCATCTGTTAGCCTAGATAGTGCTGTAAAGTCAGCCCAAACTTCAACTAGTGTAGGCTCTTTAGTAACTGCTGGTGCAACTGCTAAATTAGGTTATATGAGTAGATTATTACCTAGTGGAATAGTAAATCAAGGTAAAAAAGAATTTGGAGCAGTTAAAAACGGATACCAAAGGGCTAAAAATGCTTATAGCAAAACCAAACATGGAATTAATTCAATTAGAAACAATACTGCGAAATGGAGAAATAGCAAATGAAGTATTTGCCAACAATACTATTAATATTAATCTTAAATGCTTGTTCTATAAATAATAAAAATTTTGACAAATTATTTGATGGAACTAATTGGGAAGCTGTAAATAAAACGGAGAGTAATAATGAAAAAAACAAATGATGAAAATATTGCTTTAAGCTATGAAGCAAGTCTTAGATATTTGCTAGATGTATCAAATAAAAGAGCTTGGACTATATCATTTATATCAATAATTATTGCAATCATTAGTGTAGTTGCAGTGTGTTTATTAACACCATTAAAAACAGTTGAGCCTTATGTAATAAAAGTTGATAATAAAACGGGTGAAACAAGTGTTATTACAATATTAAATGAAGAAAATTTTACTAGTAGTGAAGCTTTAGATAAGTTTTTTATTGGTGATTATGTTAAAACACGAGAAAGCTATTATTACAATATACTTGAAAAAGATTATTTAAAAACTCAATTATATTCATCTGATGAAGTTAAGAAAGAATATATAAGGTTATTTGAAGGTTCTGATTCTATATTAGAAAAATTAAAAAATTCTTATGAAATAAATGTAAAAATAAAATCAATCGTTTTAGGTGAAAGTGCTGGTATTAAATTAGCTACAGTTAGGTTTAAAACAATAACAAAAGATTTAAGAAGTGGTGTAGAACAAGAGAGTAATAAAATCGCCACTATTACATACGATTATTTAACAAATACAAGATTAGATGAAGCTACAAGACTTGAAAACCCACTTAGCTTTCAAGTGTTAAATTATAGATTAGATTACGAAATAGGACAATGATATGAAAAAAGTTATATTATTAATTACAGTTTTTACGATTTATGGTTTTTGTGTAAATATTCCTAAACCTACAAAAGAAGATAAAAGAATTCAAGTTGCAGAGTTTAATGCTAATGAAGTATATGAAATAAAAGCTAAAAATGGCTATATTTCAATGCTTAAATTTGCTCATGATGAAAGAATTATAAATATAGTTTGCGGTTTTTTGGAAGGCTGGTCTATTAAATCAGATACTAATTTTATATTTATAAAACCACAAGCATATATTGCAAAAGCACAAGAGCAAACTATGGTAGATAGCAATGGTAATTTAGTATCGTTTTCTGACAATCAAGATGTAGTAATTCAACCAAACGCAAAAGATTGGAAAACAAATCTAATAATTACTACAAATAAAAGAATTTATACATTTGATTTACTTCTAACTGCAAAATTAGATTCTTCTTATAGAGTTGATTTTAAATACACTGATGATATTGCAAAAGTAAATCAATTAATTGCTAATAAAACTAAACTTGAAAACGAAGAAAAAGAAATTGAGCAAGAATTAAACAATATCAATGTTCCTAAAAATTATCATTTTGTTCAACATGTTAATAAAAATAGCGAAGATATAAGCGTTGATTATGCGTATGATGATGGTGTTTTTACATATTTAGCTTTTAATACAAATAAAACAATACCATCTGTATTTGAATATGATAAACAAAATAAAGAGAGCATATTAAATACTCATATTACTAAAGATAATGATTATACAGTTTTAGTGATTCATAAAATTCCAAAACAAATTTTGCTTCGTTCAGGTGATAAATTAGTTGGTATTAAAAATTTAGGTGCTGGTAAAAATTTATATCCATTAAAAAATACTAAATCTGATAAAGTTGAAAGGGTAATAAATGAGCAATAACGAACAAAATAGAAGTAAAATTAATGAAATAAATCAAGAACAAGAAAAAATAAATAATAATTTAGAATTAGATGTAGATACTAATTCTAAAATAAAACTACAAGCTACTGCAGTTATTTGTTTATGCGTTGTAATTGCTATATTGGTTTTTTATCAATTTGTAAAAACAGACAAGACAAAAGAAGAACCAATTAAGCAAAATACAGAAACTATTATAAGTGCAAAAAATCGTAGTTTTGAAATAAAGAATAATACACAAATTCAAGATGAGTTGGAAGTAAAAAAAGATTTAGAAGCTTTATTTGGATTAAAAGAACAAAATACTACTTTAGAACCAGCTATTATACTGAATACAAATGAAAACAATAAGCTAGTTAATAAACCTAGGGTTTTAAAATCTAGTGCAAATTTTAGTGTTAATAACTCATCTCAAAACACAAATAAAAGTCAATTAGAATTACTTGATGAAAATATAGCACAAGCACAAAATTTAAATAATTATTACAATGATAAAATAGCAGAAGAAACAAACAGGCTTAACTTATTAATGAGTAACCCAGAATCTTTTAACAATAATTCTAATAATTTAGATTTTAATAACTCATCACAAAACTATTCAAATAATAGCTCGTATCAAATAAATATGGCGAGAATAAATAATATTAATCCACATTTTTTATTATCAAAAGGTAGTTTTATTCATTGTTCTTTAAACACAAGAATTGTTTCTATGTTAGCAGGTAATGTTAGTTGCACTATTAGTAATGATGTATATAGTGCAGATGGCACTGTTTTGTTGATTGATCGTGGTTCAACCATGTTTGGTTCTTTTAAAAGTGGTGAAATTAGTGATGGTGTAAATAGATTGTTTGTTGTTTGGGAAGAAATAAGAACTCCTAATAATTTAATTATTCCTATAAACTCACCTGCAACAGATGGACTTGGTGCAAGTGGTATGAGTGGCTATGTAGATCATCAATATTTAAAACGATTTGGCTCTGCTATATTTTTAAGCATAATTGATGATGCAGTTAATGTAGCTATTAATGGTAAAAGGGGTAAAGATAATGTTGATTATACTGAAAATACAAGAGAAAATGCACGAGAATTAGCAAATACTGCACTGCAAGAATTTATAAAAATAAAGCCTGTTTTATATAAAAATCAAGGCGAAATAGTAAGCGTATATGTAAATAAAGATGTTGATTTTTCTAAAGTTTATAAGCTAAAAATGAAGACTAAAATAGGGCAAGGCTATGAGCGATAATACTTCTTTAAATAAATATGCGGAAATGCTTTTTGGTAAATTTTTGAAAGATGATTCAATAAATGAAGTTTGCTATCAAGGTGGCAATTTAATTTGGTGTGAAGATATTCAAGGAAAATGGACTGCTTATGAAAACGATATTAATGAACAAAAAGCCTTATCTTTTGCTAAAGCTAGTGCTAGTTTTAAAAAAGATGAAATAGATAAAAATAAACCTATATTATCTTGCATTTTACCTACTGGTGAGCGTATTCAGATAGTAATTTCACCTGCTACAAAAGATAAAATTGTATCAATTACTATTAGAAAGCCTAGTAAAGTTAGATATACAATCAATGATTACATAGAAAGGGGTGCAATAACTAAAGAATTTGCAAATAATTTAGGTGAAGCTATCAAAAATGGTAAAAATGTCGTTATTTGTGGTGAAACAGGTAGTGGAAAAACTACCTTCATGAAAACCTTAATTGATTTTATCCCATTAGATGATCGTATTATTACTATTGAAGATGTAGAAGAAATTAAATTTTATGACCATAAAAATTATGTGCAACTATTTTATCCTAGTGAAGCAAAAATAACCGATGCAGTAAATTCTGCTACTTTATTAAAAAGTTGTTTAAGAATGAAGCCTGATAGAATTTTGTTAGCTGAAGTTAGGGGTGGGGAAACTTATGATTTTTTAAATGTAATCTCAAGTGGGCATAACGGCTCTATGACAAGTTGCCACGCTGGAAGTGTTGGTGGTTGTATTGACAGGCTTGTAATGATGTCTATGCAAAATGATATGGCAAGGGCATTAGGAAAAGATATGTTAATAGATGTTGTAAAAAAAGCCATAGATATAATCATAGTTTTTAAAAATATAAATGGTAAAAGACAAATACTTGAGTATTTGTATGATGGTAAAATACATAAGGTTTATAATGAAAAAGCTAACTAAATCACAAATTATAGCTTTAGTATTTTTATTTATTTTGATTGATTATGCACTAACTATAATTTTTTGTTTGTATTTTAATGGGCTTTTAAAAAAAATATATTTGATTAAAATTGGATTTGTATTTAGTGCTATTATTAATAACTATCCTTATATTTACAAATCTTTAGGTTTTGCAACTTTGATAAGTTCTTTGATATGTTTAATTATTCCTTTAATACCACGACAGCAATCTTTACATGGTGATGCAAGATTTGCCACTAAAAGAGAAATTAAAAAAATGGGGTTATTTGGCAAAAAAGGTATTATCGTTGGTAAATATCAAGGCAAATTGTTAAAATTTGGTGGTCAGCAATTTGTTGCCCTTGGTGCTCCAACTCGTAGTGGTAAAGGTGTTGGTATTGTTATTCCTAATTTACTTGAATGGAAAGAAAGTGCAGTAGTTCAAGACATTAAACAAGAATGCTTTGATTATACTTCAAAATATAGAAAAGAAAAATTGGGCAATGAAGTATATTTATTTAATCCATTTGATAGAAGAACACATAGATATAACCCACTAGCATACATAAATATGAATGGCACAAATGTTGATGCAGAATTAACTGATTTTGCAAATATTTTATATCCAGTAGTAGGAGATCCAACAACACAATTTTTTAATCAATTAGCACAAAATTTATTTATAGGACTGTGTTATTTAACTCACGACTTATTAAGTTCTGAAATGGGACTAGCATTTATTAGAAATTATAAACTAGATGTTTCTTTTACGCTTTATGGGATATTATCTATCAGCGAAGGTTTTAATTTTACTGTTGAAAGTAGTGAAGATGAAGAAGAAAGTATAAAACAAGAAATTAAAGGTTTTGAAAATACTTATAATTGGTTGTGTGAGCTAGGAATTGCAAGCCCTAAAGCACAAGAGCGTATAAAATCTTATTTGGCAATAGCTTCTGATAATACTAGAAGTGGAGTGATGAGTTCTTTTAATGCTCCATTAATGATCTTTAGAGCAGATAATATGCGACTTGCAACTAGTGCTAACGATTTTGATTTTAGAGATTTAAGAAAGAAAAAAATGACAATATATGTTGGCATTACTCCTGATCAATTAGATAATGCAAAACTCATTTTAAATATATTTTGGCAACAGTTAATACTATTAAATACAAAAGAGTTACCACAACAAAATCCAGAGCTACAACATACAGTATTGTGTTTGATGGATGAATTTACTTCAAGTGGTTATTTATCAAAATACTTAACAGGAGTTGCATTTATGGCAGGTTTTGGATTTAGAAGTTTAATGATATACCAGTCAGATTCACAACTTGAAATGCCAATTCCTAATGGGTATGGCAAAGAAGGTGCAAAAACTTTATTAACAAATCATGCATGTCAAATATATTATGCACCTAGAGAGCAAGAAGATGCTGAAAGAATTTCAAAAATTTTAGGAAATATGACAGTAATCAACAAATCAACAAATTATCAAAACGCATTAAGTTTAAATGTAGGTGGTAGTGAAAGCAAAACAGTAAGGGCACTAATGCTTCCACAAGAACTTCGTGAAATGCCATTTGAAAAAGAACTTGTAACAATAGATGCAGGAAAACCTATTTTATGTGATAAGGCATTTTATTATAGTGATAATTATTTTATGGACAAATTTAAATCTATTTCAAAATCTCTAGCAAAAATAAAAGATTTGCCAACTAAAAAAGAGTTGGAAACTGTAATCCAAAATGGAGAAACAAGAATAAATATACCTTATCAAAATTTTGAAATTATGAAACAAGAAAATGAAAAACTTTTAGAAGAAAATTTATTAAAACTAACAAAGGAAGCAGCATGAAATTAAAATTATTTTTATTTATTTTAGTAGGATTATTTATTACAAACTGTGCAAAAAGTTCAGTAAAAATTGATAGTCCAAAATATGATCTTGTAAAACAACAAGTAGTAGAAAATACGACTTTTAATGTTATCAAAGATCCTAGTCTAAACTACTCGTGGGTTACTAATTACTTATTTTATTTTAAAGAAAATATTTTAGTTGAAAATAATAAGAAGGTAAGCTTTTTTTACTATGCACATAATAGTGATCAAATATATATATTTGCAAGAAAAGAACTTGCTGAAAAATATGCTTTTTATTTAAAACATAATGGAATAACAGCAAATATAGTTATATATGACTTTATAGCAAATGAACCTAATTTGGTAAATATTATTTTTGAACATAAATAAGGAGATTGATATGCAAAGTTCTATTAAATTTATAGTTATATTGTTTTTTAGTATTAGTAGCCTATATGCCGATCAATTTACTGGCGATAAAAGAACTGCTTGTGAAGTTATATTATGTATGTCAAGTGGTAAAAAACCTTCAGAATGCAATGCACCTATAAGAAAATTTTTTTCAATTAGAGCTAAGAAGCCTTGGAAGACTTTTGAATTAAGAAGAGATTTTTTAAAACTATGTCCAACGAGCAATGGGAATGAAGTTGATGATGATTTAATTATGGCTGATTTAAAAGAATCAATTTTGAATGTTCCACATGAATGCACAGCAGAAATATTAAATAAGCAATATGAATATACTATAGGACAAGGGTATTATCCAGAAAAAAATTGCAAAGTTAGTAATAAAGATAAATTAATTAGAATTACACATAAGCTACCACCACAATGTATAAAGCTAATTAACAATGCATATACAGATTTAAAAATGCCTAAAAATATATGTGATGGCAAATATTATACTATTAATGATTTTAATCGTGGACACTATGAAACCATTATTAATAGGAGTGATGATTTTCAGAATATTTATAAGTTAAATAAATTTTCACAACCTTCTAATTTATGGTTAAATTTATACAGACAAGACCAATATCAAGTTAGCAAATATCGTTGTAGTTATATAGTAGAAAGTGTTGAAAATTTTGATAAAACATATTACTACGATGTATATACGCAAAAGCATAAAATCAATAAAGAATGTTGGGTGTATTAAAATGAGCAATCAAGATAATATAATTGATTTAGTTGCAGAAGGTCTAATAGAATATCATGATGGTGATGAAAAAGATATATTAAATTATTCAAAACTCATAGATAGTCAAAATAAGCTTAAGAGTAAAATTTTAAGCTTAATAGATACAGCTAGAAGTTACAATAATTTAAGTGAAGTTGAAAAGAGTTTGTTTTATGAACTAGAAAGTAATTTTAATACTTTTTTTAATACTTGGGTAAATTTTTGTATTTTATTTAAAAAAGCACCTACGCAAGATGAGTTGATAGCTCAAAATAATATTTTAACAACCAAAAAAATAATAAATGATTTTAATCAAATTCATTCTCATTTTAAAGATTTGCAAATAGAAGAAAAATCTAAAATATTTAATACCAATTTTTCTAATTTTATAAATAATCAAGAAGCTAAACTAGAAACAACGGCACAAGAATTTGATGAGTTTTTAAAGAATTTTATAACAAGACAAGAAAACTATTTAAACAAATTTGAAAATCAAGTTAAAGAATTAAATCAAAATTATGCCAAAAGCATAAATTCAATGATGAAGAAAGCAAAAATGACTTTTAATATTTTGCTTGGTTTAAATTTTATTTTAGCTTTTATTTTAGGTGGAGTAATTTTTAAATTGCTTGCTTAAAAATACGCAAAATTATACATAAAATTATATGTATATATAATTTTATTTATTATTTTACAAAGGAGAAAATATGAATGTTTTTGTAACAAGTGGTAAAGTAGGAGATGATAAAACCATCATCGGTTTTGGTTCATTGCAAGAATATGAAGGGCAAAAGCCTAATGCAAGAGATGTTTTTAATAAGATTAATTCTATTGATGCTTTTTTAAAGTCAGTTGATGCTGATAAAATTCCATTGAATTTAAAAGTAGGAAATAAAGAAACTGGCGAAACCTATATGAAAGCTGATGCATATTATCAAAAAGGTATTAGTAAAGATGGTAAAGCATATGCGTTTAATAAAATAGCAATAGAAATTCAACCTGAAAAACGCAATGAAGCAGGAGAATTAATGCAAAATGCTGAAAAATTATACGCAACTAAAACTAAAGAAGGATATGCATTTGATAAGACAAATGATGATGCAATAATTGACAAATTTAATTCACTAATTAAAGATGGTGTTGATTTTACATTAAGTGCTACAAAAAACACAACTCTTGAAAAATATCCAAATTTAATGCAAGTTGTAAATAAAATTGATAAATCAGCAAATATAGAGATTGATTTTGTTCAATCGCAAGGTGCAGTAATTAAATCTATTCAAAGTCCAGCAGGTAATAAACTAGAAAGTGGAACAGAGCAAATTATGAATTATGCTAAAGATAAAAGTATGGATAGATAAATAATATGTGGGCTATTTAGCCCACTAAAGGACTGATATGAGTGAGAAAGAATTGGAGATTTTTAAGCTTGGTAAGGATTTAGCAAATATTTTATCAAGCAATGAAGCAAAAGCAGATTTAAAAGCTTTATACGATAAACACCCTGAAATGTTTAAAAATCTAATTGAAGTAAAAGAAGTAATACAAGAAGTAGTAAGCAATCCTGAAGTTGTTAAAGAAGCAAAAAACAATATAGATGTTTATGCAATGAAAAAACTTGATAAATTATATGAAAGTAAAGAAAAAATAGGTGATGTAGTTATAGGTAAAAATAACTTAAAAATTTATCATGCTAATAAAATGAGAGTTAGTGAATTAAAAAGAATACAAAAAAATATTAATTTAGAGCAATCCGTAGATGCAGACCCCAACACCCTGCATACGACTATGTTGGAAAAACCTCACGACTTGGAGCTGATGAATAAAAATTCATCTGGTGCAAACGCACTTTCTACGGATAATAAAGACATTATACAAGAAAATAATAAAAAGTTCTTTAGTGAAAGCTTAAATAAAGCAATAGAAAAAGGTGTGGTAAAAACCAGTAGCGAAAATAACAAGAAAGAATGGGAGAAATGATGAGAGTATTCATAGCTGAAAAACCTGAATTAGCAAGAGTGATTGCAAATAATTTAAATGAAAATACTGTTAAAAATGATGGATATATTCAAAAAGGTAATGATATTGTTACTTGGGCTTTTGGACATATTTTAGAACTTTTTATGCCTGAAGACTATAAGCAAGATTGGGGCAAGTGGAATATAAATGATTTGCCACTACAAATTGATGAGTTTAGATACAAGCCTAAAGACAGCTCTAAAAAGCAGCTTAAAATAATTTGTGATTTGTTAAAAAAAGCTACTGAAGTTATAAATTGTGGTGATGCAGATGAAGAAGGTCAAATTTTAGTAGATGAAATAATAAATTATGCAAACTATAAAGGAAGCGTAAAGAGATTATTATTACATGATTTAACTGATAAAGGTGTTAAAAAAGCTTTAAGTGAAATTAAAAATAATAGCGATTTTAAAGGTATTAGCGAATGTGGATTTGCTAGAAGCCAAGCTGACTGGATTGTTGGAATCAATCTAACTCGTGCATATACTACTATAGCTCAAAGTAGTGGATATAAAGGTGTTTTAAGTGTTGGTCGTGTTCAAACTCCTATTTTAGCTATGATAGTTGCTAGAGATTTGGAAAACGAAAATCATAAATCAAGTTACTATTATACTTTAACAGGAGAATTTGAAACAGAAAATTTAAAATTAAAAGCTAATTTAAAAACAAGCGAAAAAATTGTTGATGAAGTGGTTGCAAATGATATAAAATCAAAATGTGAAAATAAAGAATTTGATTGCATAGTTAATCATGAAAACAAAATAGAAAATCCACCACTACCATATAATTTGCTTTTGCTTCAAGCTGAATGCTCTAAAATATTTAACTATAAGCCTGATAAAACATTAGAAATTACACAAAGTTTAAGGGAAAAACACAAGCTAATATCTTACAATAGATCAGATTGTCAATATTTACCAGAGAATTTGCATAAAGAAAGCCCAGAAATTTTATCAGCTATAAAAAATAATCTAACAGGTTTTACAAATATTATAAATAATTCTGATACTAGTATTAAAAGTAGTGCATTTAATGATAACAATATAACGGCTCATTATGGTATTATTCCAACGGAACAAAAAGTTGATATAAAAGCTTTAAGTAAAGATGAATTAAATGTTTATGAAATGATAGCAAAAAGATTTGCATTACAATTTTTTAAACCTAAAGAATATTTGCATACTAGTGTAGTTTTTAAGTATGATGAATATGAATTTAGCACAAGCTCAAATAAAACTACATTTGCAGGTTTTAGCGAATTTATTGATACTAATGATAGCGAAATTAATACCGATGAAGAGCAAGAAAACGAAGAGTATTCACAAGATCTAAGCACACTTGAAAACTGCAAATCTTATTCAAGTAATATAAATATAAATAAAAAACAAACTAAACCTAGACCATTATATACTATGGCAACTTTATTAAAAGATTTAACAAGTGTAAGTAAATATGTAAAAGATGAAAAAATAAAAGCACTTCTAAAAGAAAAGGATAAGGATAAAAAGGGTGAAAGTGGTGGCATAGGCACACCAGCAACAAGAAGTGAGCATATTAAAAAGTTATTTGAGCGTGGATATATTGTTGAAGTTAAGAAAAAGATTAAATCTACTGATTTAGGAAGAAATTTAATAAAGCTATCACCTAAGCTTCTGACAAGTCCTGATATGACTGCGTTGTGGTTTGAAAATCAAAAAGATATAGAAGCTTTTAAATTAAGCAGAAATGATTTTTTAAGAGCAGTATTTAATGATGTAAAAAACGATATAGAGAGTTTGAAAAACAATGATGATTTAAAAACATTTGCAAGTGATAATGCAATAGATAAAACATATCCATGTAAAGTTTGCAATAATGGTTATATGCAAAGAAGAAAAACAAAAGATGATAAATATTTTTGGGGTTGTTCTAATTATAAGGGTGGTTGCTCCAAAACATATAATGATAAAGCTGGAAAACCTGATGGTTATAATGCAAATATTTATCCTTGCAAACAATGTGGTGCTGGAGTATTAGAGCGTAAAAAATCACAAAAAGGTAATTACTTTTGGGGTTGTTCTAATTGGCGTAATGGTTGCAAAGCAATGTTTTATGATGATAATGGAAAACCTAAAAAATAATGCAATTTTTTAACTGTTCTTGTTTAGATGATAGAAAGCAATTTAAAGATAAGATAAGGAGTGATTTTTCTTATCTTATCCCTTTTATAGAATATTACGAGAGTAATTATTTAGTATGCTATCAAATTGATAAAATTGCTATATTAGTAACTGATGATACTTATAAGCTATTTAATATGCTGAATATTATTAAAGAAACTAATGTGTGCGATTATTTTTCATTAAATGATAAAAAAATATATTTACTTACAATAAGCGTTTCATTATATTACAATACTATAAAGTTTGATATAAATAATTACTTATATTGTAGTTTTCGTGATGATATTATTAATACTTATGGAAGAA
The DNA here is from genome assembly GCF_020137685.1 of Campylobacter sp. RM9331. Lineage (NCBI taxonomy): Bacteria > Pseudomonadati > Campylobacterota > Epsilonproteobacteria > Campylobacterales > Campylobacteraceae > Campylobacter > Campylobacter sp. RM9331. The sequence goes on along the minus strand of NZ_JACGBA010000003.1, from coordinate 88,533 downwards.
ATACAACAATAAGAACATTTATTTTAGAAAATAGCCTATATGATATATATGGTTTTATGAATAATAAAAATAAGTATCCAGCAACCTTAAAGCATTTATGTAGTTTAAATAAGCATTTTGCATATACATATTTATCATTTTTAAACTCAAATGTAGCTAAAGATATTTTATATGATTTAAAAAATGCTAATGAAGAAGATTTTATAAGCTATTATATGAAAATAGAAATAAAACTATTAGAAAACACACCAAACAAACAAGAATTATTAAAATTAAAATATCCGAATAAAAATATACCTAAAGTAGTAAATAAAATTGATTTAGCAAAATCAAAAGCATTATTTAATTTAGAAAAATATTTAAGTGCCACACACTATAAAAGAGTATGGCATAATGTTTTAAAACTAAATTATGATGATTATGGAAATTATTCAAAAGAACGAATATTATCTAATTATATGTTTAAGTTTAATGATTTTAAAATAGATTTAAATTATAGTCTTGATGATTTTAGAATACTATTATCAGATTATATAAAACTATCAATATCGCTTAAAAGACCTATTAATTTAGATATAACTTCAGTAAAAAGACTTAAATCGCTACACGATGATTTAGTGGTTGAATATGACTATAAAATAGCTAAAAAGAACAAAATGGTTATTAAAAAAGATAATCCATTCTTAAAGTTAAAATTACCTGATAATTTTAAAATGATTAAAACTAATTTTGATTTAATCCAAGAAGGTAGAAGAAATAAAAACTGCGTTGCTTCTTATATAGATAAAATCAATAGTGAAAAATGTGGAATTTTTACTTTAGATTATAAGTATAAGCACTATACAATAGAGATTATAAAATATAGAAATAAGTATTACATAAATCAAATAAAAACATTTGCAAATGAAGAAGCAAGTAAAGAAGTGGTTGAGTATGTTAAGGCATACCTTAATTAAGATATTTTTGAAAAATTATTTTAATTTATTTTAATTTATTTTATGTTAAAATAAATTAAAATAATTGAAAGGAGATAAGATGTCAGATTTTGTAATTTTAGAAAATAAAGAACAAGCATTAAAATACCTTGAAAGCTTAAAAGATACTATGAGTGAGAATATTTATCAAAAGATACAGATGGGTTTGCATAAATCATACGATAGCGATGATGAAGGAATAATTACTGAAAAATCATTAAGAGATCATATTGAATATGAAAACTTGATTGAATTAGGAAAAACTAAAGAAGCTGATGTTTATAAAAGTGAAAAGATGACCGAAAATATGAATATTTATTTAAAAGCCGAAGGTATTGTTAGATGAATAAACCTATAGCTTTATTTTTGGCAGGTGCAAATGGAAGTGGGAAATCTACTTATAGGTTTGCAAATAAAATTGAATTTTTAAATTTAATAAATATAGATCCAGATAAATTTATTAAAGATAATAATGGCAATAATGCATTAGGCTCTAAGTTGGCTATAAATACATTTAATGCGTGTATTAAAAATAAAATTTCTTTTTCTATGGAAACTACGCTTTCAGGTAAAAGTGTTTTAAATAGAATAAAACAGGCTAAAAACAATGGTTTTAATGTCAAAATGATATATATTGGGCTTGATAACTCTAATCTTAATATACAAAGAGTTGAAGCAAGGGTTAATCGTGGTGGGCATAATATTGAAACTAATCTTATTATTAAAAGATATAAAGAAAGTAGATTAAATTTAATAAAATCACTGCCACTTATTGATAACTTAAAACTTTACGATAATTCAACAAATAAATTAATTAAATGTTTAGAAGTGGATAAGCAAAAATTAATAGATTTGAATACGCCATTGAAAAAATGGGTTAGTGATGTGTGTTCTAATATATTATTTAACGAAAACGGTAATTTATGTTTGCCTATTAAAAATATTGAAAAAATGACTGATATTGGTAAAAATAAAGATATAAATAAAGAACTTTAGATGTGGAAAATATTTTTTTTCTTTATTGATTTCTATTATTTGTTTTGCAAATGAAGAAGTTAGTGAAGCGATTGGGTGTGTTAAAATATACCTTTAATTAAAATATTTTTTAAAACAATCATTTCAAGTTATATAAAGTTATTTTAAATTAAAATTAATTTAAATATTATTTAAGGAGAATTTAATGAAAAAATATAAAATTTTAGTAGCATTAGCTACAGCGACACTTTTTATCTCTTGTGGAGAAGATATTAATAAACCAAATTTCGGACATGAATATGTTAGTAAATATATAAAACATTGTTTATTTTTTCAAGCAAAAACTGATACTACTATTACTTCTATTGTTGCTGAAGATGGAAAATGTGGATTAGAGATCCCTATAAATATGCATAATTTTTGGGATGTATCGGAAAACGGTAATGAAATGATTAAATATGGCTATTCAACAGAATTTACAGACAAAGGTGTGAAAAATACCAAATCAATAATAGAAAGAAAAAAAATTGAAATTAAATTGAAAGAAGGGGAAAAATTTTACTTCGTTTCAGGTTGTTATCCTATAAAAAAATTAATATTAGAAACAGATATAGGTAAATTTGAGTATAAAGATCTCAAAAAAGATGATAAAAAATAAATTAATTTTTATTTTACTATTGCCTTTTATTTGTTTTGCAAATGAAAATGCCTATGATGCGTTATTTGTTAAATACTCTAAAATACATAAGATTCCATCGCAGCTTTTGTGGGCAATAGCAAAAACTGAAAGTAATTTTAATCCAAGTGCGATAAATAAAGCAAACGACAATGGCACTTACGATATAGGTTTGATGCAAGTTAATTCTATACATGAAGAAAATTTAAAAAAATTAGGTTTAACATTAAATGATTTGTATGATCCAGAAATTAATGTGCGATATGCAAGTGCATATCTAGCCAAATGTTTTAAAAAATGGGGATTTAATTACAAAGGTCTAAATTGTTATAATGGTAGAATTTCAAATAACAATTACAATATAAAGGTTTTAAATAAATTGCGAAAAAAACAAAAAATAGTATATAAAAATACTAATGCAATTATTAAATAAAGGGGGTAAAATGAATACTAGAGAAGATACTGCATACATACTTACTCAATTAGGTTATGAAGTTGATAGATATTTTAGATTTAAATTAAGAGATGAAAAAACTGCAAGTGCTTCAATCAATCTTAATGGCAGAATTAAAGATTTCGGTAGTGGTTGGTATGGTTCTTGTGTTGATTTATTGTGTGAATTTCATAATTATTCTAAAAAGGAAGCTTTTGATAAAGTAAATGAATTTATGGGTGTAAATAATAAACAATATGCACTAAGCGAACCTAGTTTTAAAGAAAACAAGGAGCATTCATCGCTATCTATAAGTGAAGATTATATATCTAATTACGAATTGCAAAGAAAAGAAAATTTTACTCGTTATAGCGAACTTTTAAAACAAACATTGCCAAATATTGATAATCACAAAAGAATTGAATTAGCTAAAAAATATCAGATAGGATATTCTAAAGAATCAGATAGGTTAATAATGCCTATTCGTGATCTTGATAATAAGGCTATGACTTTATGGAAATATAATCCTAGTCCTAAGCCATTCGTGGGTAGTAATAAAGAATTAATACAGTTACCAAAAGTAATGTTTTCAAAAGGTAAAAAGCGTTGCCCTTTTAATTTAAACGATCTTAATGAATATAGAACTAATTTAAATAAAGCTATTTTGGTTGTTGAAGGAGAAAAAGATTGTTTAAATGCAATTGCAAATGGATTTAGAGCGATCACTCTTGGTTCTGCTACAAGTTTAGTAGAAGATAAATATATTCATCTTTTTAAAGATACTAATATAACTATTTGTTATGACTATGATGATGCTGGGAAGAATGGAGCAAAAGCACTTGCAGAACAACTTAAAAATACCTGCAAAAAGATAGAAATTTTTGATTGGGAGCAAGTATCTAAGCAGTTTAAAATTGAATTGTCTAAAGGTTTTGATTTTACTGATTTTATGAAAATAACAAATGAAAAAAAACATAATGATAAAACAAAAGATAGGGGAAATTAATGCAAAATAAAGATTTTAATCAAGAAATAGATTTATTAGAAGATGGAGAAGTGGTTGCAATTTATAGTGAAGAAGAAGCTAAAAAATTAGGTATTATTGACTTTTTGGAAAGTGCTGGTGATATTAATGAGTGATATAAAATTCAATAACTCTAGTGCTGATAAAAATCATCAATATATTGAAGATTTTACAAATACACTTATAAAATCATTAGAAAATAACACTGCACCATGGATACAGCCATGGAAAGCAACAGGTCTAAAAAATAATCCACATAATGCTATTACAGAACAAGAATATAACGGTTGTAATGCTTTGTTATTAGAGATAATTACTGCTGAAAAGGGATATAAAGATCCTAGATGGCTAACCTTTAAACAAGCAAAAGATCTAGGTGGTTTTGTTAAAAAAGGCGAGAAAGGCGTTCCTATTAGGTTTGTTAGTGTTATTGAACCTAAAACAACAGATTTAGAAAAAGAGATGGAAGAAGGACTTATATCTTTAAATGATGATAAAAAATATATAGTTAAGCATTATACTTTATTTAATGCAGAGCAAATAGAAAATATGCCAGAACGAAAACAATTTAAAGTAGATCCTAATTTTGAATTTAAATCAATTGAAAATGCAGAAAAAATATTGGCTAATTCAGGAGCTATTATTGAGCATAAACTAGGCGATAGAGCATATTATAATCCTTCATTAGATAAAATAGTATTACCTGAAAAACAGCAATTTAAAAACGAAATGGGTTATTATAGTGTAGCATTACATGAATTAGGTCATTGGACAGGACATAAAAATAGATTAAATAGAAATTTAGAAGGTGGTTTTGGTAGTGAGCAATACGCAAGAGAAGAATTGAGAGCAGAAATTGCTAGTTATATGTTATGTAAAAAATTAAATATTGATTTTGATCCTAGCGAACATTTATCATATATTAATTCATGGAAAAAGATTATAAACAATAATCCAAATGAATTATATCAAGCAACAAAAGATGCTTTAAAAATAGTTGAATATGTTAGCGATTTTAGTATTGATAAAAATATCAAAAAAGAAAATGCTATATCAAAAAATGTTATGGATAATGTATTAAAAAATGTATTAAATAAAACAAAAGGAAGCGATATTGAAATAGCTAAGTAAAACTACTTAGCTATGAATTGTTGTAGTATTTGATTTTTCTTCTAATAAATAAACTGATAACATGATTGTAAAGTATGCAAGTAAGTATGCACCAGAATTTTGAGCCAAACTATACCCTGTTAATGCATTACATATATTTAAAAACAATAAACCACCAGACCCAATAAAAGAAAGAGATCTAGTATTGCTAAAAATGCTGAAAAATATAAATAAAATAATACATGTATAGTTTAATGCATCAAAGCGAGTTGAATAATCGTTACCAAAGATTGACTCACAAAATTTTACAAAAAATATCAATTCTTCCATAGACAAATTCCTTTTTTTATGTTTAATTTTATTCTACCATAAAAAAATAAAAAAGAAGATAATGTGTGTTGGTGGAAGCATTATATTGTTAATTTTCTTTTTTATCTTCTAGTATAAATCCATAGCTATTTAAAAATAAATATCCTAAATAAAGCCAAAATAAAAACATTATAATGTTTTCAAAATCTTTAATTTCATCTAATCTTAGCAAAAGGCTTATAATTAATTGATAGGAAAATAATTTTATACCAGCAGTATATAAGATAAATAAAATTTTACGCTTAATTCCTATTCTTTTAATATGATAAATATTATTAATTATAACAAGTAAAAAAACAATAATAGTAATTATATGTATTTTTGCCTCATAATCAGTTGTAGAATAATTTCTTAGAAACAAAAGTATTAAAACAAAAATATCAATTAAATTAATATATTTTAAAAATTTAAAATATATTTTATTCATTATTATTCCTATTGATTATTGCATTATATAATTTTCTTGTAGCACTTTCTCTTAAATCTTTAATAGCATCTTCATCAAGTAATAAAAATTCATGAAATTTTATTTTATAATATTTTTTAATTAATGGAAAACTCCCAAAAAAATATTCATAAATAAAAATAATTATCAATATAATCGCAACAATTGAAAGCATAGCTGATATAGCAATAAATATTGGCATTATAACTCCTTTAATTTTTCTTCATATTGAGTTTTTATAAAATTAATTAAAATTTTACTCTTAAAATTAGTTTGTCCATACTTTAAAATCATTCTAATACAATAAGTATCATCTATTATTTTATATTTAGAATTAGAGCCAAATTCACAAATATATAATTTCTCACTTCTAAGTAAGTGTTGCAATGAAAATTTTTGACCACGCTCTTTTTCTTTATAAAGTTCATTATGTTTTGGAATCTGTATTACAGGATTAGATACTATATGTATCTTTATATTGTTATCGGTATCTATAAAAACATAATCTTCATATTTATTGTTAATATAATCATTAGCAAAAATATAAACTAAATATACGATTATAATGATAGGTAAATACTCAAAGATTTTTTTTATTTGCATAATTTTCATATTAATTCTTTTAATTCCAATTTAATTATTATTAATCCTAATATATTAAATAATGTTAATACTGTAAAAAATATAATTGCATAAAACACTATAAAAATAGTTACAGGGTATAGATTTTTGTAATCTAAAATTACAGCGTATTGTGCTATATACGCTCCGAGAGTCATTATTAATATAAAGCTTGTATATATTGTCATAGCATCCCATTGTTCTTTAAGTGTTCTACCTATTACAAACCATTTATAGAAGAACAAAAACATATACATAATAGGTATTAAATATATAAATATAATTGAAGCAAAATCATTACTTTGATATGCATAAGGCAAAACTTCTGTAAATAATGTTTTAAATGTATTCAACATTGTTTTCTCCTTTTGTTAAATTCTAATTTTATGTGATATGAGCATGGAATATGATCTGATAAATCATCAATATCTTTTTTAATTTTATTTAGTGCTTTTTGTAGCTCTTGTTTATCTATATTTTGATTTGGATATGTTAAATATGATTCACTATGTTTTTCCAAGTTTAAAAAGGTTTTATATAATGATCTATATAGAATTTCTAAAGGCGTATTCTTAGTTAAGCTAAGTAATATATTTTTTAATTCTTTTAGCTTTCTATCTCTTGTATAGTTTATTATATAATGAATAAACTTAGGTGATAAAGATTTATCAAATGGAAAGCTACTCAAAAACTCACCATGCACTATATTGTTGCTACATCTTGCGATTACTACTGTTAGACTCCAAATATCTGCGAAAACTTCAATAATATTTTCTACCACATTAGGTTCTTTCTCTATAATTTCTTTTGAAAATTTTCTTTTCAATTTGGTAAGAAAAACAATCATACTGTCTCCTTATTAAGTATTAAAATATTTTATTTTTCTATATTTTCTATATTTTTATATTTTGTTTTATCTTTAAACTTAAATTTATTTTGAAATTCATCTTGCTTATTTAGTGTATTACTTTTAAGGCTCTCTGTTTTAAACTCATCTTTGGTTAATATTTTATATTTAGATTTCTGCTTTTGCTTTAAAGGTTGCAAATGCTTTTCGCTTTTATCTTTTATAGATACTTCCCATATATTTTTATAAGTGGTTAATTCATAATATTGAAATTGTTTATTAGGTAATTTTTTCTTAGCTGTCACTTTTGCTTCTAATTGATCAGTCACAGCAAAATAGCATTTATCACCTACGCATACATTATTGTTATCTACAACTTCTTTTAAGTCTTTGCCCCACAATATAAATTCTTTATCATTTTTATCCTTCATTTTTACATAAAAGCTTGGCTCATTATCTTCTTTAAAATCATATAATGCATCACCGAAACTTACCACTTCATGATAATTCATATATTTATCTTTTTCTTTATACACTTTAGGAGTTAAATTAATTTTAGTTTTTATTGTTGCAGTTGCTTCTACTTTTAAAGCATTGAGTTCTAGTGCAAATAATTTTCTTAAATCTTGCAAATCCTTTTTTCTTATATGTTGTCTTTTACCAAAATTATCTTTTACTTTTAATACAACATGGCAATGTGGATTATCTGTATCTTTGTGCATAGCTACTAGAAAACTATTATTAGGATACTTAGTTTTTAAAGTCTTTGTTAAAGCTTCTTTGATTTTTTCTACTGGTGCATTTTTATGATCTTTCATTGAAAATATGATATTGTGTGTTTCCTTTATTTGCTTTTTATTTTTACTTGTATCATATTCAAATTCATCATACGCTAAAAAATTTTCAATAGCTTCATTATTGTTATTATATATATTGCTATCTTGATCAAATAATTCCAACTTTTCTTTTCTTGAAATGTAATTTAAATGCCGTTTCAAGCTTTTTGCATCATAGCATGAACTGGCTATTTTAATCATAACTTCAGTATTTTTTTTACTATTAATATATGTTTTATGTAATGTGCGTTTTTTATAATTTTTAGGAAGTTTTGCAACTTTTTCTTTTTTAATAAATACTTTTTTAGCTCTTAATTCTTCATCTTCTAAATATATTTTTTTAGCCATTTAATCTCTTTGTTAAAGCCATATAGTCTGATACAATTTGCTTTATTGTTAGTTTAATTTCATTGTTTGTATCTTCTACAATTTTATTAAATTTTTGCATGTCAGGACTAAAGTTATCAAATCTTTTTTCATTTAAAACTTTTGCAATTTGATTTATATTTACACCTATTTTTTTAATTTCTACAATAGCTTTCATTAGTTCATTAAATTGATTTTTGCTAATATATTTTTCATCTTTTAAAGATGATAATATTAAATATTTAGCTTCTTTAGTTATTGAATTAAAGCCGTGTATTTTTCTAAAATTTTCTAATGTTTCATACTCATCTTTGCTTATGAAAATTCTAATCTCTTTATACTTGGTTTCCACATCTTTAATATTTTCATCTTTTAAAAATTTATAATTCTCCTTAATACATATTAGTATAAGCTCATGTATTACTTGAGTATATGAAACTCCTTTAGTTTCTTTTAACTTATCTAAATATTCAAGTGCATAATCTTTTAATCTAATTGTAGTTTTTTTAGAGCTCATTTTTTCCCACTAGCATATAAAATTAAAATATGGTTGACTATTATTTATTTTTTCAAGCATAGATACAAATTCTTCGGCAATTAACTTTGGGTGACTTAAAATATTTACATTTTTAGAAACGGTATCTATATCCATTGAATAACATTTTGAAGTATCCACTAGAGTTAAATGAACACCCAAATCTTGATGAAATTTAAATTCAAGTTTATTTAAATTATCACAATCTTTTGCATTATAAAAAAATTCGTTTTCGGTTACTCTAACTTTAAAACCATAACGATATTTATCATCGAATCTTGGTCTTATATTTTTTGTTACTAAATCTGCATGATAGTCTTTATAGTTCTTTTGTTCTTCTAAAAAATTATTTTTTATAGTTTCAATATCTAATAACTTAATATCTATTTTAGGAAAATAATTTGACATTATTTTATAAAGACTTTGTCTGATAATGCAACGAATTTCAAAGCGTTTGCTATGACTATATAATAATGGAATTAATTGCTCTGGATGATTTATGGTTTGCTGTGTATAATCATCATATCTAAAATGAAAAGAAAGGTTATGTAAAATACGACGTGTAATAGTTTTAAAATCAACATTATTTAATTTATTTATAAAATTTTCAAAATCTTCATGTTCAACTAATTTAGTAACACTTCCTAAAGTTAAAATATCATTCTTAATTTTATCCATATCTATTCCTTTCACGCTAATAACATATAAGAGCTAACAGCAGTTTTGACAATAGTATAAAAAAAGTGTATGGCACTTTTTGGATACTTTGTCTATCCTGCCTAACCTTATTTTATTCTAAAATTAATAATAACTTTTTTAAGTAAATAGAAATATTAAAATATTAAAATTATAAGATATAAATTAATTAATAAAAAGATTTTTTTATTAAAATAATAATTATTTTGTGATATAATAAATAAAATTATTCAAGGAGATATTATGTATTCAAAACAAGATCAAATTATTGCATCGTTAGAAGAAAAACTTAAAGATGCCAAGCAAAAGAAAAAAGATTTAGAAAATAAATTTTTTCTTGAATTAGGTAAGCAAGCAATGATGCTTTTAGAAAAAGAAAAAGAATTCTATTCTTTATTTGATGAGTTATGTAAAAAATATGATTTAAAAATAATAAATGATTTATCTATAAAGGAGAAAGAGCATGAAAGATAAATTTGAAAGCATTACAATAATATCAGTTGAAGATATGGATAAAAAAAGACAGGATATATTTTCAACTAATAAAGAATTTAAAGATAACGAAAAAAATGCATTGCTTCAATCTTTAGCTATGTTAGATGATATTATTAAAGCCAGTGCAAAAGAAAATTTAAAATTCCCCAACGAGTTTATAAAATTAAAAATAAAGCTCAATGGAAAAGAGCAAGAACTAAATACTCCTTTAGGCGTTGGGGCATTTAGTAAGGATTTAAACCACTTGATAAATTTATCAAATACGAATTTAAATAAAGAAGTTGCAGACAAAAATACAAACAAACAAGTATTTGAATTGTTAGAAAGATTTGGCGAAGGTGGTAAGTTTAAACAACCTGAAAAACAAGAAAATTTTAAAAATATATTTAATGATTTACGCTCAATAAATTTACACGATGAAGAATTAAATGGAGTTTATCAAGCTACTTTAGATTTTTTTGAAATGTTTAAAGATGGCAATGCAAAAGTTATTGATAATTCCAAACAAGCCATTTCGTTAAAAGAAGCACAGGCTACACAAAAACTTAAAGAAAACATTGTAGAAATTATAAAAGAAAATAAAGTTGCTAATGTAAAAGAGAGTCAAAAAGACATTTCAAAACCTATACATAGATAAAAGGAAAAAAGATGAATTATATTATTAATAAAGAAGCTGATTTTTATATAGAAAAATTAAAAAAACATCTACAAGATAATTGTTTTTTAGACACAAAAAAAGATAGTAAAAAAAATGTTTTTGATTTTTTCAAATGTGGTATTGATTATATGATTGATATTTTAGAATTAAATAGATTAGAACTTAATTATGAAGCTTATGGTTGTTCTATTAATGCAGAAAGTATTTTATGCTTTAATGAATTAGATAAGTGGAATGCTAAAATAGAATATGTAGCAGATAAATATAATAATATAGGTTTTTTTCTTTATATTTGTAAATTTGAATTAAAAGATTTTACATTAAATGAGTTAAAAAAACTAGATATAGATAATATTGTTAAACACGCAACAGAACACGCAACAGAATATGAATGTATAAAAAATAATAATATTTTTAAACTTGAATTAAATGATAAAATCACAAAAGAGAATTTAATAAATTGCATTATTTTTTATAGCAGAATTTATATTTTACTAAGAATTAAAAGCTCAGAAATTATTGAAAACATAATGTTTAAAAATACTAACATATCTAATAAAAACGATGTAATCAATTGGTAAAATGCAATGTTACTTTTTAAACAATAGAATATATAAATATAAGCATGGCAGTTAATAAAGCATATTTAACTTGTGATAAAACTCCATCTGGTGATGAAGTATATACACCTTTTTATGCAGTAGAACCATTACTAGAATTTATTCCTAAAAGCAAAACAATATGGTGTCCATTTGATAAGGAATGGTCAGCATTCGTTCAGCTTTTTACAAAAAATGGTAATAAGGTAATCTACTCTCACATTGATGATAGTAGGGGGGGGGGATTTTTTTTATTATGAACCTAAAGAACATTACGATATTATTATTTCAAATCCACCGTATAGCAAAAAAGATAAAGTCTTGAAAAAGTGCTACGAGTTAAATAAACCATTTTGCTTATTAATGCCAATAAATGCATTGCAAGGTAAGGCTAGAGTAGATTTATTTTTAAAATATGGGTTAGAACTAATAGTTTTTGATTTAAGGATAGATTATCACACTAATAGAAATTTTGAAAAAACGACTAAGGGAAATCATTTTGGTAGTGCTTATTTTTGCCATAATGTATTAAAAGAAAAAATGATTTTTAAAAAAATTAATAAATACGAGAAAAGTTTAAAATAATATGGCAGTTTTTTGGCTGAAGTATCTGCCATATATTAATTATTATAGCCAAAAAATATTAATAAAATTAAAAACATAATAAAAAAATGTTATAGATATATTCTAAACTAAAATAATTTAAAATAAACTATTTTAAATTATAAATTAATATAAATTCCAGACAAGTATTAATAAAATTCAGACTAGTGCATAAGATTACGGACTAGTCTATTTTATAGAGCAGACTAGTGTCAGACAAGCGTTAAAAATACTTAAAATTCATTACTTTTTTTGCTATTTTTTAAATTTTAATAATTTTTATATGTAAAAAATATACAGACTAGTCAGACTAGTCTATTTTATAGAGCAGACTAGTGGTCAGACTAGTGTCAGACAAGTAACAGACAATTAAAGTATTTTAATTATCATCTAATAAATCTATATTTATATTTTCTATGTCAACATAATTTATGAAATTACCATCAGAATCAATATTAGCTAATTTACCGCCTTGTGTGCCTATTCTTTTTAACTTTAATACTTCTTTAACATATCTTGCAAGCTGTTTATCTGTAACCATAACTTCTAAATTATTTTTTAGTAATTCAATTATTTCTTTATATGTTTTACCACATTGTAATGCAATAATTATTACTTCTTTGATTTCATCAAATATTTTAAAACGCATTTCTTCGTTATATGTTTCTATTTCATTCTTTAAAGCTTGTTTTAATTTGGGTAATTTTTTCTTAATATCGCTTATGTTGGCTTTATGTAACGGTGTAAGTTTATTATTTTCTTCTTTCATATTTTTCCTTTTACAGATCCTTAATGCTTAACTCGTTTATATCTATATGCTTAATAAATTTTCCTTCATCATCAATATAAGCAAATTTTCCACCATTGCCTCCAAATCGTTTAATTTTTAAATATTCTTTTAAGTAATCAGAAATTTGTTTTGCTAAAAGATCATTATTTTTTATAACAATAGAAGTATCATATATTGATTTAAGTTTTACATTATTATCTTTCATATAAGCTCCTAATTTTCACTAACCTAATATCTTTTCTTAAAGACAAAATAAATAAAACTAATGGAAATAAAAAAGTGGCTCCGGATGTAGGATTCGAACCTACGACCAAGCGGTTAACAGCCGCCTACTCTACCGCTGAGCTAATCCGGAATAAGTAGTAATCGTTAAGTAAAAGCGTAATAATAGCCAAGAAAATTTTGTTTGTCAAGAGTTTTTTGAAAAAAATATAAAAAAATGTGAAATTTAATAAAAAATGCTTTTAGTCAAAATGATTTATTGACTTAAAAGCACTTATAAATTATAAGTTTTTAAATAGTTTATAAGCAGGATTTATAAGCAATGCAGCACAAAATGCTTTTGCAATATCAGTTACTATGAAAGGATATAACCCTATACTAAGTATTTTATCCTTAGGAACATAAAAGCTTAAAATAAATAAGCCACAAATATAAAGCACCGCAGTAGCTACTAGAGCATATAAACTTAACGCAAAGACATTGTTTATATCATGGTCTTTAGCTTTTCCCATAATATAACCCATAGCAATCAAACCAAAAATATACCCACCACTAGGGCTTAAAATTGCGTGCAAACCACCACCGCTAGCAAATACAGGAAAGCCACACAAACCTTCTAAAAACCATAAAATCAAACTAAATAAAGCTAGTCTTGAGCCTAAAGCATAAGATATAGTTAAAACCACCATAGTTTGCATAGTAAAGGGTATGATGTCTATGCTTATTTTTAAATTAGCAGCAAATGCTATTAAAATACTTGCTAGTAATACTTTAGCTGTATTGCTTGCGGTATTTTTCTTTAAGCAAAAACTTTTTAAAGCTGCTAACATAATCCCTCCTTTGTAAAATTAAAAAATGATTATATACTAAAAATAATATTTATAAAGGAAGAATTATGAAAAAACATTTAATAGCCACTAGAGTAGGGGCGTTTTATTTAGAAGATGATAAAATAACGCCTTTTATTTACGATGAAGCCCCGACTGATTTGATTAATAATTACACAAGCAGAATAAATCATAGCTCAAGGATTAAAAATCCTTGCGTTAGGCGTGGATTTTTAGATGGTTCTAAGGATAGATTAGATGATGAGTTTATAGAGATTTCTTGGGATAAAGCCTTTGAATTAATTGCAAATAATCTTAAAAAATATTATGAAAAATATGGCTCTAGCAGTATTTACGCTGAAAGTTACGAATGGGGTGGGGTAGGTAAAATTGGCTGGGGTAGAATGCTAATTCATAGACTTATCAATGCTCTTGGTGGCGGGGTCTTTGAGTTAGGAGATTATTCAACCGGCTCTGCAATAGCTAGTATGCCTTATGTTTTTAGCTCATCTTGTGTTTATGAAAGAGCAACTGATTATAAAGAAATAATCAAACACGCTAAAGTAGTGGTGTTTTGGGGAGCTAATCCTATTATTACGAGTAAAATTGCTCACGATATTCCTATGCACGAACACGAAAAATATCTAAAACAAATGGCTGAAAATAAAGATATTGAAGTAATTTTTATAGATATTAGAGCTAATGAGAGTGCAAAAATGATGAATGCAACAACTCTAACTCCTAATTCAAATTCTGATATGGCGATGGCTATTGGAATGTGTAATTATCTTTATACTAATAATCTTTATGATAAAGAATTTATAGAGAGTAAAACCACAGGATTTGATACATTTAAAGACTATTTTCTAGGTATAAACGACGGGGTAAATAAGGACTTAGAATGGGCTAGTAAGATTTGTGGTATTAGCAAAAATGATTTAGAAAATCTAGCCTTAAAGCTTAAAAATAATCCTAGTAATATTTTATTAGGTAGGTCAATTCAAAGACAATTAAACGGAGAATTTAACTACCTAGCAATAATTTGCTTAGCTGCTATGTGCGGATATATAGGCAAAGATGGTTTAGGGATTGAGTTTAATTTAAGCAGTGGTTGCAAGGGTGAGAGTGCAAAAAATACAGAAAAATTAAGCGATATAAATGCACTTTTAGGCGAAATAAAAGGCAAAAATCATTATATCCCAAGCTCAAGACTTAGCGAGTGCTTATTAAGGCCTAATACAAAAAGCACTTATAAAGATGAAGAAATCATCTATCCTGATATAAAATTAATGATAAATGCTTGTGGCTCATACCTTACCCATCAGCCAAATAGCAATGAGAGTTTAAAGGCTTTAAATAATCTTGAGTGCATTATCACACTTGAGCCTTTTTGGACGGCTCAAGCTAAGATGAGTGATATTGTTTTGCCTATTGCTATTGAAGGGGAGCGTTATGATATAGAGCAAAGCACGAATAAAGAAATAATTTTTGCACTAAAACCTATAAAAGAGCCTTTTTATAACACAAAAAGTGATTTTGAAATATGCAAAGAAATAGCAAAAAGATTTAATAAATCTTATGAATTTTGCCGTGATTTAGATGAATTAGACTTAGTAAAATTAGCTTATTTAGATATTAAAGAAAGATATTTTAAAAAAGGAATAATTTTAAGTGAGTTTGATGAGTTTTTAGAAAAATCTTATGAAAAAGTGCAGGGCTTAAGCGAGTTAGAGCCTTTTACAAGATTTAAAAACATAAAAAATATTAATTTAAGTATAAAAAACAATATCGCAAAATACGAGCAAAAAGATGAGCTTTTAAGCAAATATCCTTTATTTTTAACTTCTGCACATAGTCCTTATAGACTTCATTCACAACTACATAATAGCGATATAAGAGATAGTGAAAATGATTTAGAGCCTGTTTATTTGCATAAAGATTTAGCTATTAAAAAGGGTATTAAGCAAGGAGATATTGTAAGAGTTTTTAATGATAGGGGCGAGATTTTAGTGGGGGCTAGAATAATTTGTGATATTAATCCTAATAATATTTTGATTTTTCAAGGTGCTTGGTGGCAAATTGATGGTAAAAGGTGCCTAAATGGAAATGTAAATGTGCTAACAAGCTCAAGCCCAAGTTCAGCGGTATCAAATAGCAACACAGCTCACACTTGTAAAGTAGATATAGAAAAATTTAATGGCACTAAAAACTGGGAGAAAGACTGCTTTAAAGCTCCGAAAATTATTAAGAATTTATAATTTAAATTCTTATTTTAATTATCCTAAAAACTAGGATAATTAAAATTCTTTTTTGTTTAAATCATCTAAAATATTGCTAGCTAGACTATCTACGCTATTTGCAGCTTTATTTGTATCATTTGCAATATTATCATTTTCTTTACTTAGCTCATCAATTTCGTTTATGGTTGTATTGATTAGATTAATTGCTTGAGTTTGCTCATCTATACTCATACCAATATCGTGAATTTGTTGGACTAATAATTTTACATTAGCTTCTACTTGATTTAATGATGAGCTAGTGTTATTAGCTAATTTGCCAACTTCACTTGCAACCACGCTAAATCCACGCCCATGCTCACCTGCACGCGCTGCTTCAATAGCAGCATTTAAGGCTAATAAATTTGTATCTTCTGCAATGCCTCTAATAACATCAATAACGCTTTTTATGCTATCGCTTTGTTGAATGATTTCTTGGCTTTTTTGAGCTACTGCAGTCATTGAGCTTGACATTTGATTGATTGCTACTGCACTTTCTTCAAGGTTGTTTTTAGCCTTTTTGCTACCATTTAATAAAAGCTTCATATTTTCTTTTAAATTATTAGAATTTGATTTTAAAGTATTGCTTATATTTTCTTGAGAATAAAGCATATTTTTAATTTCTTGTTGCAAGGTATTTAGGCTATTTTCTATTTCTCCTATTGGGTTTTTTATATTATTTTTAAATTTCATATTTGAGTATTCTTTTAATAGTTCATCAATTTGGTTAATATCTTTTCCTATTTTTAGTTTTAGAGTTTGCAACATTTCTTTTAGAATTTCTTTTAATTCTTTTATTTTTGGATTGTAAGGTTCGCTGGTGATTTCATTATTTAAATTACCTTGTTTGATAGAATTTGTAATATTTGTAATTTCATTTATACAGGTTTGGTCTTTTTCATAATTTTGCTTTAGTTCTAATACGGTTGCATTTATTTGCATAGCCATTTTGCCAAATTCATCTTTATTATTTGTGATTATTTTATCTACATCATTGCTTTTATATCTTAAAAAATCAAAAAAGCTATTAAGACCAGTATTAATTAAACTAAGATTTTTAATGATATTTTTAGATATTATATAGGCTAAAAACATATTTAAAATCTGTGCTAATAAGGCTATTATTATTTGAATAATTATTTCTTGTTGAGCTTCAGACTTATTTATATTTGCTTTATTTAGAATTTGATTTGTTATTTCGTTTTCTAATTTTTTATAATCTTCTATCACATTAGTAGCTACTTGGAAAAACTCATTTGCATTTATATTAAAATTACCATTTATATTATTATTCATAGCAGTTGATATAAATTCTTGAAGTTTTTTATAGCTTTCAAGATTTGAAAGATTTTTTAAATATTCATCAATAAAATTAATCTTTAGTTCTTTTAATTCTTGTAATTTTCCAGTAATGCTTGTATTTAAATAGCTAATGTTTGAAAAAGTATTAATATCCATAGTATTGGCATTAAATACTCCGTTTAAAGTCCCTCTTAATAATCCATATCTTTCTTTAGTAGTAGATACTAAATTAAGAGCATCGCTTAAACTAGCATAGCTTTCATCAAGACTTTGAGAAATATCTTTTACTTTTTTGATTTGTTGATTTATTAAATTGGTATAATTTTGTAATACTATAGCTCTATTGGCTTTATTATCAACCATATTTCTTAGATTATCAACTTCATTTTTTAATTCATTATTTAAAACAAATTTATTTCTATGTTCTATTAGTGCTTGCTTATTAGCACCAGCTAAAAATCCTACGCTAAGACCACGCTCTACTTGTAATAAATGAATTATTTCACTATTTGTTGATATGATTTTTACGCTATCTTGAGCAATTATTGAAGAATTATATGTTTCATAACTCTTTTTAATTAGCAAAATATTATAAATTAATAATATAATTAAAAATGTGCTTGTAAGCAATAAAAGTTTTTTAGAAATAGATATTTTAGAAATCATAAGTCCCCTTAATTAATAGATTTAGATTTTTATTTTAAAGTTTTTTAAAGAATTATATAAATTTTAGGAGAACGGATGAAATTTTTTTTAATTTTTTGTATGTTTTTTTCAACTTTACTTGGTAATTCATTTAAGGGTAGTGATTTTGATGAATTAAAAAGTATTGATGTAAGAGATTATTATATTAGCGAATATATTGATGGTATGGGTGCAAACTGGGATGGTAAAAAGTTATATAATAATCATAATCAAACTTATGAAATTAGCAAAGATTTTACAAAGGATTTTCCACCTTTTGAGATAAAAGGTCTTTTATTTTGTGGGACAGATTATTATGATACCTTTAATGATGTTATGTTAAACAAGCTTAAATGTGCTAAGTTTTATGTGGTTGATGTCCCTAATCAAAAGGGAGATTTAAAGGATAGATTAAATTATTTAAGAGATTATTTAAAAGAACACCCTAATAAAAATATTACATTCGTAGTTCAGAATGAATTTAATAGTGAAGATGAATTTGTAGATTTTTTTAATGAAGTTATATTAAAAGAATCAGAGGGCGTATATTTACACAAAAAGAACACTAATTATGATGTTCCAAGACAAGATAAAATAGTTCAAATTAGAAAATTTTATAAAGACAATTGCGTTATATCAAAAACTAATTTAAACAATGAAGGTAAGCTAATTAATTATGAATGCCAATGGAAAAAGATTAACGCTTTAAGAGCTCTTACTAAATTTACCGATGAAAAATTAAATAATAACGAGCTTACAACTATTACTATAGGCAGTGGTTTTAATATTAACGAAATAAATAAACCATTAAACATAGGAACCAAGATTGCATTTAAGTATTATAAACTTGATAAAGATGGAAAACCTATGCATAGCGTATTTATTAGAAGTTTTTAAGGAGTGGGTATGAAAAAATTATTGTTTGTCGCTAGTTTTATTGCTGTATTTTTTAGTGCTTGCAACGATGAAGCTAAAACTACAAGTATTAAAACTGGAGATATATTAACTTTAAAAAGTTGGGATAATCAAGAAATAAAAATCAAAAGAGAAGAAAATGGCTTTAGTTTGGTTGATAGCAATAAAATTTTAATTATTGATATATTTGGGACTTTTTGTCAGCCTTGTAGAGCCGAAGCTCCAATGCTTTTTGATATACAATCAAAGCATTTAGATGATTTAGTGTTTGTTGGATTATCTTATGCAGAAGAAGCTGATAATGAAAAATTAAAAGAATTTGCAAAGAACTATAATGCGTATTATTTTTTAACAAATGATAAAAGAGCAGATTTGATAGTAGAAGCAATAACAGATGATATAAAATATAATACTCAGGTTCAATTACCTTTTAAAGTAATGTTAAAAGATGGTAAATATCAAAAATTAGGAAATGAGTATTTTATTTTAGGTAAAGCCGATGAAGGATTATTAAGAGAAAGTATAAATAAAGCAAAGGAAAATAAATGAAAAAATCTTTAATCTTATTAAGTATATTAGTGTTGTTTGGTTGTGTAAATACTAACAATGTTGAGGTAGCAAAAGAAGTGAAAAAATTAGAAAATAAAGAATATAAAATATCAAAAATTATAGTTAAAGACACAAATAAAGAATATAGCAATTCTAGTAATTGGTCTTTAATAATTGAAGATAATAAATTAGGTATGTTTGTAGGTTGCAATAGAATTTTTAGTGCTATAAAACAAGAAAATAATAATATTTATTATGAAAATCCAGCAAGCACAAAAATGATGTGTCCTAATCAAGTAATGGAAGTAGAAAACGCAGTTGCTAGTAGTCTTACAAGTATGCAAATAATAGAAAATGGCTTAGAAAACGATAAAGTAAAAATTATTTTTGAATAATGATTTTTCTAGCAAACAAACCAATTAATATTAGCTCTAATTCTTACGCTTTAAAATTAGGTAAAAAATTAGGGCTAAAACTAGGATATTCAGGCACACTTGACCCATTTGCTAGTGGGGCATTACTCTGTGCTGATAAAAAACACGCAAAATTATTTCGCTTTTTAAATCTTGAGCCAAAAGTCTATGAAGCAACGATTTGGCTTGGTGCAATTAGCCCTAGCTTGGATAATGAAAACATAAGCTTTTGTAGTGTTAAAGAGCCTAGTTTAGAGCAAATTATGCAAGCTTTTGCTAAGTATCAAGGAGATATAACTTACACTCCGCCTATATTTTGTGCTAAAAAAATCAATGGCAAAAGAGCGTATGAGTTAGCTAGAAATGGCGAAAAGGTTGAGCTAAATGAGTGTGTAATGAGTGTAAAAGCGGAGTTTTTGCATTATAATTTCCCTTTTATTAGTTTTAGATTAAGTGCTAGCAAAGGCACTTATGTTCGTTCATACGCTAAGCTAATTTGCGATGAATTAGGCGTAAAAGGGACTTTGAGTGCTTTAAGAAGACTTAGTGAAGGCGGCTTTAAAGATTTTATAAATTATGATGCTTTTGGAAGTGTTGATTTAGAAGAAAATTTTTATTTAGGCGATATAAACGACTTGCTATTAGGCAAAAAATTAAGCTTAAATGATTTTAAAAAACAAGATTATAAAACCTATAAAATAGATTTAGGAGATTGTTTTAGCATTATTAGATTAGATGAAAAAATAGAATATATTTTAAATAAGGTGGAAAAATGTTAGTAGTATCAAGAAATGCAGGCGAAGGAATAGTTATTGATGGTGGGATTAAAATTAAGATTTTTGAAATAAAGGGTGATTCGGTAAAAATCGGTATAGAAGCTCCTAAACAAACTTTAATTTTAAGAGATGAATTAGTAGATTCTATAAAAGATGAAAATATCCAATCAGCTGCATCTTCAAGTGAATTGCTAGATAGTTTAGTAAGCTCACTTTCAATGTATAAAAAAGATAAATAATGAAAGCTTTTGCAAAGATTAATATCTTTTTAAAAATTACAGGCAAAAAAGATAATTATCATCAATTAATTTCAAGATTTTATAGAATTGATAATTTATATGATGAGCTTTATTTTATACCTAAAAGCGAAGCTAGGAATTTGGATAAAACTTTAATTCCTAATTTAAATTCTTTATTAAAAATCAATGGAATTACTTATGAAAATGAGTTTAAACAAGATGTTTTGATGGATAAATTTTATTTGATAAATGATAATTTAGTAAGTAATTTTTATTCTAAAAGCGATATTTTTTCAAAAGTTTTAAGTCTGATTGATGAGAATTTAAAACAAGAATTTCAAAATAATTTTGCTTTAGTTTTACACAAAAATATCCCTACTTTTGCAGGACTTGGCGGTGCTAGTTCTAATGCTGCTTGTTTTATAAAACTATTAAATGATATAAAGCCTTTTGATACTAAAGCAATTGCTAGGCTTAGTGGGGCTGATGTGAGCTTTTTTGAAAGTGGGTTAAAGAGTGCTAATGTTAGTGGATATGGTGAGATAATTGATGATTTTAGCGATGATTTATGCGATTTTTCATTAGAATTTAGCACACCTTGTAGCACAAAAGATGTTTTTAGTGAATTTGCAAAAGAGCCAAAATATTATGCAAATGATGAATTAAGTAAATTAAAGACAAAAGAGCTTTTAAATAATTTTACAAATTATGATTTAAACGATTTGCTAAAACCTTGCAATGCTTTATATTCTATCACTTTAGACTATGCTAATAAGGGCTTATTTTTAAGTGGTAGTGGGGGTAGTTTTTTTAAACTTAAATCATAATTTATCTAATTTGTTTTAGTTTAGAATTGTTTATTTTAAACATTTTTGATGAACTTTTTTGAGCTAAATCCAAATCCACAATCACATTAGCTATATTTTTTGCATAATTTATATCAAATTCATACCCGTGCAAATTTGCACTACTTGAGTATAAATATTTAAAATTCTTTAAAAATAAACTATGTTTATTATCATTTACTAGCCTAAATGATATTTGGTTTTTATATATAAAGGTTGTTTTTTTAGCTTTTCTTACTTGATTTTTAAATTTATTTGGAACTCTTGCAAGGTTTTTAAGGCTAGTTAGATATGTGCTTGTGATTATGCAAGGTTTATTGATTTCTCTTTTTTTAGCTAAATTAATTTCTTTATAATCTTTACTTAAAAATCCAGCTGTAGTATCGGTTTGTGCTAGATAAATCATTTAACAAAACTTGGAATTTTATTTAATATCATAGTTGTAAAATCTATCATTTGATTCATCATCCAAGGCATTAAGAATATTATTATTACAACAACTAAAATGATTTTTGGCACAAAACTTAAAGTCATTTCGTTAATTTGCGTAGTCGCTTGAAATATACTTATTAAAAGTCCTGCAATAAGTCCAGCTAAGAGCATCGGAAGTGATAATAAAAGTGCTATTTTAAAAGTTGATACCCCAAGTGCAACTAAAGTGCTTTCCATATTAATCCTTATCATCAAAGTGTTAAACAATTTTAGGCAAAATTACTTAACTATTTATTATTAAAAAACAAGGAATACCCATTAGAAACGATTTTATTAAATTATTAAAAGAAATAGACATAAACCTTTGGCTACTTGTTTCTATATTTATTACACATTGTGTTTATTGTTTTTTGTTTTTAATTAATGGTATTTTTCCTATGGCTATTTTTAATATTTACTCAATAACGAGTTATTTTGTAGCAATTTGCTTTTATTTAAAAGACAAAATAACAGCAGCGTTTTTTGTAGCATTTGCCGAAATATTTTTACACCAAATTATGGGTTCTTATTATTTAGGGTTTGAAAGTGGATTTAGCACTATTATGATGTGCTTATTTTTCTTGCAATTTACATTTTTTAGCAAGTGGCTTTATAGAATATCAGTAAGTTTATTTTTGCTTTTTAGCATATATGGTTTATATTATTTTAGACATTATTTAGTAGGTGAATATAGTAATAGTCAAGATTTGTTTTTCTATATTAATACATTTTCAAGTTCGGTATTTATGTTAATTTATGGTGGTCTTGCAACGGTTACTTCAAATAAAAAATTATCCGACTTAACTTATTTGGTTTATAGAGATTTTCTAACAGGTCTTTTTAATAGAAAGTATTTTGAAGAAAAGATAATTCCTAACTTTAATAAAGATGAATCAATTTTAATAGCTGTTTGTGATATAGATAATTTCAAAAGAATTAATGATACTTATGGTCATGATATAGGCGATATAGTTTTAAAAAGTGTAGCATCAGCAATTCAGTATGAAATGTTAGGGCTTAAAGGCGTTGTTTCTAGATGGGGTGGCGAAGAATTTGTAGTGAAATTAAATGTAAAAAACAATCAAGAAGCAGAATACTATATGAATGTAGTAAAAAATTCAGTTTCAAAACAAGAATTGAAAAAATATAACATACAACCAACTATAACAATTGGTGGTATTTTTATTAAAAATCCTTGTAAAGATAGTTTTGAGCATTATTTTAAAATTGCCGATCAAGAATTATATTTTGGTAAAAAAAGCGGCAAAAATTGTGTAAATATACAAGTTTCATAATTTTTTTATAATTAAGTTTAATTTAAGAAAAAAAATATATAATTCTGTCTTTATTTCATAAGTGCGGGAATAGCTCAGTGGTAGAGCACAACCTTGCCAAGGTTGGGGTCGCGAGTTCGAACCTCGTTTCCCGCTCCATTATTTTACATATTTTGCCCAGATGGCGGAAATGGTAGACGCAAGGGACTTAAAATCCCTCGGTAGTTTTTACCGTGCCGGTTCAAGTCCGGCTCTGGGCACCATAAGGTGATATAGCCAAGCGGTAAGGCATGGGCCTGCAAAGCCTTGATCCTCGGTTCAAATCCGAGTATCACCTCCAATAAGGCTTTTGCAAAAAATCTTTTATCGCTTGTTTGATAATTTTTCGGGAGATGGCTGAGTGGTCGAAAGCGGCGGTCTTGAAAACCGTTGAGGTGCAAGCCTCCAGGGGTTCGAATCCCTTTCTCCCGGCCACTTCATTTTTAACAATCTTTTTCATTTTATATTTTTTTAAAAAAGTATTTTGTTCTAGCTTTTTTAGCTCCTTTGTTAGAAGAAAATATTTTAATTGAGTGTTGAAAAACACTCAATATATTTTAATTAGAATTTAATTCCGAATTGATTTATTAATAAACCATCAAGCATTCCATTAAATTGGTCTAAAAATCCCATTTCTTTTACTATTGTAAGTGCAAAATAAGATGAAGTGATAGGTCCAGCACTTGTGATTATATTTTTACGAACTACTACAGGCTCATTTAATCTTGTTCCTTTAATTCCTTCTTCACAACCTGGATAGCAAGTAAATTCATCACTTAAAACCCCAGCATTTGCTAAAACTATTGGAGAAGCACAAATTGCTGCTATTAATTTGTTTTGAGAATTTAAATCTTGTAAAATTGATTTGATTTTTTCACTATTTTTAAGATTTGTCATACCACCAAAACCACCTGCTAGAGCAATTGCATCAATGTTTTTAGTATCAACTTCGCTTAGTTTTACCTTAGCTTTTAAAACCATACCAGTATCTAGTGTAACTTCTAAATTATCATCTAAACTAGCACAAATTACATTTATATTAGCTCCATAATTTTTCGCTCTTAGAAGAATATCAATAATGCTAATTAATTCAATATCTTCAGCTCCATTTGCCATAGGCACTAAAATATTTTTCATTTTTACTCCTTTTAATTAGATTAGAGAATAATATTAATTAAAATTAAGTAATTAATTGTTAATATTCATTTTCAAATTTTTTAAAAAGGATATTGATGGATACAACAATTCAAGATGTAAAAGCCACAACCACAGAAACTCTGAATAAACTAATTGATTTGCAAAGTGCAGGTTTTGATTTTGAAGGATTTTTCTTAAAATATGGTTTTAAGATTTTAGGTTCAATTCTTATTATTGTTTTAGCATTGTTTTTAATGAAAGTTGTAGGAAAAATTTTAAGAGTTACTTTAATTAAAATTAGCACAGATGAGACTTTAACCAATTTCTTAGTTAAGCTTGTAAAAATTATAATTTTAGTTGTTGGAATTCTAGCAGCACTTAATAATGTTGGTGTTGATACGACTTCATTCGTTGCTTTATTTACAGCTACATCTTTTGCTATATCTTTTGCATTTAAAGAAACTTTATCAAATATAGCTGCGGGTGTTTTGGTTGTAGTGTTTAGACCTTTTAAAATAGGTGATTATGTAAAATTTGGTGCAGGAGAAGGATTTGTATCTGATATATGTTTGTTTTCAGTTACGCTTAGAACATACGATAATACAAATATAATAGTTCCAAACTCAAAAGTTATAAGCGATAATATTTATAATTATTCTCGTGAAAAAACAAGAAGAATTGATTATTCTAAAGTAATTGACCCATCAACTTTATGTGATGTTAGAAAAGAAGTTGAAACAGCATTAGGTCAAAATGAATTAATTTTAAAAAATCCAGCAATTTATGTTGGGGTTAAAAATGTAAATGATACTAATATAGAAATAGCAATTCAACTATGGGTAAAAAATGAAAATTATGAAAAAGCTTCAATGCAGGTAAATGAAGCACTTGCAAAGATATTTATAAAATAATTTTAGAATTTGAAATGAGATTTTTATCTTATTTCAAATTCTTTTTTTCACAACAAAGCTTAAAACATAAGCAATCATAAAGCAAAAACAAGCAAGTAAAATTATACAAGCTCCACTACTTAATTCATAAGCAATACTTAAAATTAATCCACCTAGGCAAAAAAATAGCGATAATAATACAGAAATAATCATCATAGATGAAAGCTTGGTGCAAAACATAGAAGAAATATAGCTAGGAATACAAAGCAAAGCTAGTATTAAAACCATTCCAACTACTCTTAAACTAATCACTATACAAACAGCGGCTGCAATTATTAGCATATAATAAATTAGATTTGCATTAACACCATTTGCCTTGCAAAACTCACTATCAACGCTAACTCCTATTAATTGTCTATAAAATACAAAAGCCATTATGATAAAAGCTATATCAGCACTTAACATAATATAAATATCACTTAATTCAACTGCCAAAATAGCTCCAAATAAATAGCTAAAAACTATGGAATTTGAATTAGGACTTAAATCGCTAAGCAATATCCCAACACTCATTCCAAAAGCCCATACTACACCAATTACAGCATCTTGGTTTTTGTAATTTCTTGATAAATATGCAATCAAAACAGCACAAGCAATAACAAAGGCTAAAGTGCTAAGCATAGTGCTAACTCCAAAATAAAGCGAAATCCCAAGCCCACCATAAGCTGCGTGAGAAATACCACCTACCATTGCTACAAGACGATTTGTAAGAACAAGCGCTCCTATAATCCCACAAGCAATGCTTACTAAAACCGCTGCTAAAATTGCATTTTGAATAAAATTATAATTTAGATATTCCATAATTTTCCCATATATCAACTTCGCATAAATTATTTTTATGCGTTGCTAAGTGTAATAATTTGTTGCTATCAAGACCTTTTGTGATTTTGTGTAAATGTGCGGTCTTGCTAATATGAATTAATTTATTTGCATACGAAGAAATTAAAGCTATATCGTGGCAAACACAAATTATGCTAATTCCTTGATTATTAAGGCTTTTTAATAATTCAAACACTTCTATTTGTCCTTTTGCATCAATACTAGCAGTAGGCTCATCAAGTAATAATAATTCACAGCCACTAAGTATTGCTCTAGCTATTAAAACTCTTTGCTTTTGCCCGCCACTTAAACTTGCAAATCTTTTATTTGCATAATCTTTTAAGCCTAATTTTTCAAGTGCTAAAAGTGCATTTAATTTATCTTGTTTTGAATTAAAAAAGAATGAATTTCTTTTTAAAGTTCCCATCAAAACTACATCTAAAACATTGATTGGAAAACTAGGATTTATATTAGCAACTTGTGGGACATAACTTAATTTATTTGTGTTTATAATAATTTCGCCTTTACTTGGTTTTAACAAACCCAATAAAAGCTTTAAAGTTGTGCTTTTGCCACCGCCGTTTGCTCCTATAATTCCTACGAATTCATTTTTTTCTACATTAAAACTAATATTGCTTAAAATCTCTTCCGTATCGTAAGAAAAGCTTACATTTTTTACTTCAATCATCCAAAAAATCCTATAAATAATCCAACGCATATTACAAATACAAGGCTTAAAATCTCTATTTTTGAGTTAAATTTAAATCTTGTTATTATAAATGCACTTAAAAATATAGCCAAACTCATACCTAATGCGATTAATAAAGCCGCTATAAAAGCTCTAGCACCTAAGCTACTTATAAAACCAATTACTAAAATAAGTCCAGGACAAGGTAATAAACCTATGCTAAATGCTAAGAAATTATCAAGAACTTTTTCTTTATTTACTACATTTAAAATTCTATTCTCATTAGCCACACTAAAGCTTTTTATATTATTTGGTGTTTTTGCAATTTGTGAAATTTGTGGTTTTTTTAGTTTTAAATAAAGCAAAATAAGTGCTAAGAAACTTATTAAAAATCCTGAAATTTTATTAAGATTTAAAAGATTAAATAAAGAGAAAAAACTAGCAATTATAAAGGCATTTACTAAGTGAATAAAACCTACTTTTAGACTAAAAAATAATATTTTTTTCTTAGAGTTCATAAAATAAGCTGCGGTTATGCTTTTTCCGTGACTTGGTAATAAAGCGTGAAAAAAGCCATAAATTAGTGCGATAGGATATAAATATATGCTATTGTCTTTTAATAATTCAAGCATTTTGCTCTGTAATTTTGCTAATTTTTCTAATAAAATATCATAAAAAGATTTTGAAGTGTTGGTTTCAAATTCTTTTGATTTTTCTACTTTTTCATCTACTTTTTGAGCTATTTTTTCTATTACATTTGCTTTTTGAAATTCATAATAAACTGCATTTAGATTAATGTTTTCATTAATGCTAAAACCATCTACTTTATAGGTATTTTCTTTTATTTTAAAATTAAAAAACCCATCTAAATCCTCTACCGAAAACATTAAAACTCTATCAATTTTAGGACTAAAATCATAATCTATAAAGTATTCTAAAAAAAGCTCCTTATCAAAACTTACTTTAATATCTTTAACAATAAATTTGATTTTTTTGCTTTCTCCGAATGGCAAATCATAATATTTTAAAGTAGTCAAAAAATCTCTAGGTAGTAAATAATCAAGCAAAGCAGCACGAACGGCTACTAATTCTTTTTCATCTAAATTCTTGTCATTATTTAAATCATAGCCGTCTAATAGTGTTTGTGAAAAATTAGAAGAAAATTCCCATGAAATGGAATTTCCTTTAAAGCTAACATGAGCAGTTGGCGTATATAAAGCACATAAAGCACAAGCGTATATATTAATGCTTAGAACAATTATCGTTAATAATTTTCGCAAAGTTTAAAAGCTCCTTAGATAATTCATTAGAAAGTTGATTAATTTCTACTAATTTTAATCCACTTTCCTTGTGAATGGTTTTTGCCAATTTATCATTAAATTGCGGTGCTTTTAAAACAAGGCAAGCTTTTTTATCTTTTGCAATTTCTATGATTTTTGCTAATTCACTAGGTTTTATTTCTTTACCTTCAAATTCTAAAGTATATTCAACAAGATTATATCTTTTAGCAAAATATCCCCACGATGGATGAGCGCTTATAAAACCTTTTACATTCACATTTTTCGTTAAATCATATATTTTTAAGTTTAATTCATCTAATTCTTTTTCATAATTTTTTAGATTTTCATCAATTGTTTTGCTTTCATTAGGAAAAGCTTCTTTTAAAGCATTAGCTGAATTTTGTGCAATTTGTTTTAATAAAATAGGGTCAGTCCAAATATGCACATCTAAGCCTGAATGCTCGTGTTGATGCTCGTGGTGATGGTGCTCTTCTTTATGATTTGAGCCTATGTGATGAATTAAGTCTTTTTTAATATCTTTTACGCTCATATTTTTAGGATAATAAGTTGGCCAATTATCCATTTCTTTTAGCAATTCTTCTTGACTAGAGTTGCCAAAAAATATATGAAAATGTTCTAAATCTTTTGTAGGAGCGATATTGTGGTCGCTAAATTGCACATATTTAAAAGCTGCATCTTTATTGGTAGCTTCAAATAAATATCTAACACCTTTTTTACCTGATTCATAGGTTAGTATTTTGTATCCAATATATTTATAATTTGATTTTTTACTTATACCATTTTGTATAAATTCCATACTATCTTTTGTAATGATTATGCTTTCTACATCGGTTTTATAGCCATTTAGATAATATTCTTTATATTCTTGCTCAGTTTTATCTTTTTTTGCATTTGATTTTAATTTGTAATATTCATCTAAATCCCCATTTTTAGCGTAAGGATAAATTGATTTCCAATTACCAATCCAATCACTTAAATCTCTATTTTTTACATCATTATCATCAAAAATCCCATTATATACATCATCATTATGTTCGTGATGGTGCTCGTTTAATTCTTTATGAGAATAATTATTTTTTTGAATATTTTCATCAGTGTGAATTATTTTTATATTGGTATTTTCGGCAAGTCTTTTAAGCCATATATCTTCAATTTCAACCCCGATACCTAAAAATACTTTAGCCTTACTAAGCTCCATCATTTGCTTTGGTTTTGGCTCGTAAGTATGTGGGTCAGCTCCTGCTGGCATAAGAGTTGTAATATTTGCATTTGGTAATAGTTTTTTAACAATTTCAACTTGTGGTAATATGCTAACTCCTACATTATTAGCTAATAAATACACGCTAGCTAATGAACTTAATAATATCTTTTTCATTGCAATTCCTTTTCATAAATGTTTTAAAGTTGCAAGTGTAGTAAATTGTTGCTTAAATGCAACTTAGTTGCAAAAAATAAATTAGGTTTAAATTTTAATTTTTTTTGCTATTATTTACGAGATGAATTCAGTAAAATTATTAAAAAAGCACGATATCGGTATTACAGAACTTAGAATTTTATTATTAGATGAGCTTTTAGCTGCTAAAGAGCCTATGAGTTTTGATGAATTTAAAACTAAGGCAAATAAAACTACATTTTATAGGACGATGGAGCAGTTTCAAAAGTCTAAATTGGTAAATAAAATTGATTTAGATGGCAAGGGTTATTATCAAATAAATAAAGGTAATAATGCACTTTTTGTGTGTGATATTTGTCATCATACTAAAGATTTGGAGTTTCCAACAATTAATAATTTAAAAGTTAATTCTGTCTTGGTAAAAGGAGTTTGTGAGGAATGCAAGGACAATGATGAATAAGATTATATTTTTAATTGTATTTATTGTTTTTGCTTTTGCAGATGAGAATATATATAAACCTTTAACTAGCATACCTTATGATAAAAAATTAGCTGCCGTTGGTAAAAGATTATATTTTGATGTAAATTTAAGTCCTAATAAAGTATCTTGCAATACCTGTCATAATTTAAATCTTACTGGTAGTGGGACGAATAATTCTGGTATAAATTCTGATAATTTAACAAATCCACCAACAATTTTAAATATTGTATATTCTAATTTATTTTTTAAAGACGCAAATATTACTGATTTAAGAGAACAAATTAAACAAACATTAAAAGACGATATGAATATTACGCCTGATGAATTTAATAGTTGGGTTAAGTTAAATGTAACATATCAAAGATGGTTTAATGAAATAGGATTAGCCGCTAATTATGATAATTTAGTAAGTGTTTTGGTAGAATTTGAAAAAGCCTTAATAAC
This sequence comes from Campylobacter sp. RM9331, assembly GCF_020137685.1. Classification (NCBI taxonomy): domain Bacteria; kingdom Pseudomonadati; phylum Campylobacterota; class Epsilonproteobacteria; order Campylobacterales; family Campylobacteraceae; genus Campylobacter; species Campylobacter sp. RM9331. The sequence goes on along the minus strand of NZ_JACGBA010000003.1, from coordinate 57,436 downwards.
TCTTGATGCTCCTTTTGATTTGTATTTAAAAGGAGATAAAAATGCTATAAGTGATAATGCTAAAAGAGGACTTAAATTATTTAATTTTTATGGCTGCTCGTCGTGTCATAATGGTAGTAATTTTGGAAGTAATATAATTGCTGATATAAATACTAGCTTTTCAGAAGGCTGTAAATTAGAAGATAAAAAAGTAAAAGTGCCTACTTTAAGAAATATTACAATTACCCAACCATATACATATCAAGGAGCATTTAATAATTTAGAAGATATTGTTAGAGTTATGTCTGCTTGTCAATTAGGCATAGTTATGCCAGATAAAGATGTTGATGATATAATAGAATTTTTAAAAACACTTGAAGGAAAAAGACCTAAGATTTTGGAAGAGAAATGAATAGAGAATATAAAAATATAGAAATAAAAACATTTGTTCAAAAGATTTTACAGATTTTCATTGCTGCAATGATGGTTGGCATTTTTGTATGCACTGGAATATTTTTTACCAAACTTCATCAAATAGATATTAATTACGATATAAACAACCATATACACGAAATTATGTTAGACAATCAAGAATTAATGCTAAATATAGAAAGACCAAGTATTTATGCAAATTTTGAAAATAGTGGCAAGAAGTTAAGTGAGATTGATGTTAAAACTAATGAGTTAATTCAAATTCTTAAAAACAATAAACAATTAAATGCTAATGAAGAAGAAAAAATTAAAAGTAGTATAGAAAAATTAAAACAATATATAAAAGATTTTAATAGTTTATTAGGGACTAGCGGAAGTGATTTTAAAAGCTTTAATGTGCTTTATTCTCAATCAAAATTGGTTGATGTAAAACAAAATGTTTTAGAGTATATATTTGCTACTAAAATTAGCGTGAGTTCAATAAAAGGATATATTGAGTTTTTAGACTCATTAATAGAAAATAATACAAAACAAATTATTGATTATAAAACACAATTAATTGAATTAAAACAAAATTATGCAAAAACCAAATTAGATAAAGATAAAGAATATATAGAGCTTTTAGAAGATAAAATATCAACTATTGATGATGAAAAAACATATTTAATATTAAGTAGAAAATTATTAGATGGAGTGAAAAAACTTCACGAAGAAAAAAATGAAATTAAAAATTTCACAGATTTTGAAAATATTTTAACTCAATTAAAATTGCAAGTTTTAAGTAAAATTGAGCATTTAGAAAAGACAAATGACCAATTAGTTTTAGTTGGTGCAATTTTTGCAGTTTTATTAATATTTACTACTTTTATTATTTTTAAATATAGCCTAGATTTAACAAGTGCATTAAATATTTTATATAAAGCATTTTTAAATTCTCCAATTCAACAAGTTTTAATAAATACAAAAAATAAAAAGAATTTATATGCTGAATATGTAAATGATACTTTTACATTCAATGTTCATGCACCAACCGAACAAAGTGAAAGTATAAGAAAAGCACAAGCGGTGAATTTTTATGATTCATTAGATGGAATTATTGATTTGACTGATAGTGCTAAAGGGTTTGATTATGGAACGCTAATTCAAGAAAGTCATAGCAAAATCCAAGCTTATAATGAAAATGATATTACAAGTAGAAAAGAAACTAGATTTTTCTCTGTATTTAGAAAAAATTTAGGTGATAATATTGAGCTGATTAATAAAGTTGATGTAACTAAAAAAATCTTACAAATTAAAGATTATAAAACCAAGCTTGATAATATGCAAAAGAAATTAGATACAGATAGCTTAACAGGTTTATTATCTTTACAGGCTTTACAAGATAGGGAATTAAAAGACGATAAAGCTAATAAAAATAATATTTTCTTATATTTAAAAATTGATAATTTCAATGATTTAAGGCTGAATTATTCAACTATTATGATTGATGAGATTATAAAAGTTTTTGCAAATTCTTTAAAAAATGCTTTAAATGTGAAAAATAACGATGAGGTATTAAAAAGCACTAGTATTTATCATTTGCAACTAGATGAGTTTTGTATAGTTTATAAAAACCACGAAGAAGCTATGGCAGCAGCTGATTTGATACAAAATCATTTTAAAACCCAAACAATGAACTCTACACGGGGCAAAAAAAATAAATTTGAGTTAAAAATAAATTCTGGTATGGAACTTAAAGACTTAGAATTAAATATCGGAATTTCAAGTGAGCGTGATATTAGAAAGTCAAATCAAGAGATTATTAATAGACTTGCACAAGCAATCTTAGCAAGTTATGAGACTATTAAAACAAAAGAGCCTTATTGTGTTTATAAAGAAGGTTTAAGTATAGAAAAACAACACGCAGAGCAACAAAGAGTAGTAGGTCAGATAAGATATGCTTTAGAAAATGATAAAATTTTTGTGGTTTGTCAAGGTGTGCATAATTCTATTACAAAAGAAGTTTCTTATTATGAAGTATTAGTTAGGTTAAGAGATGAGCATAATAATATAGTCTCACCGGGACTTTTCTTAGATGTAGCAAGAAAAGTGGGTCTTTATAAAGATATTCAAGAAGTAGTAATTAATAAGGTTTTTGATTTGATAGAGCAATATCCTAATGCGAATTTTAGTATAAACCTAGCTAACTCTGATATTATCAATAAAGAAACTAGAGATGTATTTGAAAATAGATTAGAAAAATGCTCTCGCCCAGAAGCTTTATGTGTTGAGATATTAGAAAGTGAAAGTATTGATAAATATGATGATTTATCAAATTTCTTAAAATCAATTTCATTTAGGGGTTGCAAGATAGCAATAGATGATTTTGGTAGTGGATATTCAAACTTTTATAGATTATTAAAAATTAAGTTTGATTACTTAAAAATTGATGGCTCAATTATTGAAAGTTTAGTAATTGATAATAATGCTAGAACCGTTCTTGAAACTCTAGTAGGATTTGCTCATAAGCAAGGTTATGAAGTTGTAGCTGAGTTTGTAAAAAATCAAGAAATTTTAAAAATAGTTCAAGATTACGGAATAGAAAAATCTCAAGGGTATGAGCTAAGCAAACCTGAAGAACCACATAATATTTTTATTTAGAATTTAAAATAGGAATTTGAAAATCTATTAAAAGGAGCAATAATGAGAAGTGATACTATTAAAAAAGGTTATACAAAAGCACCAAGTAGGTCATTATTAAGAGCCGTTGGGCTAAAAGATGAAGATTTTGCAAAGCCATTTATTGGGGTTTGTAATAGTTTTATAGAGATTATTCCAGGGCATTTTTATCTAAACAAATATGCTGAAATTATCAAAGATGAAATACGCAAAAACGGCTGTGTGCCATTTGAGTTTAACTGCATTGGTGTTGATGATGGTATTGCTATGGGACATAGTGGAATGCTTTATTCGTTGCCAAGTCGCGAATTAATAGCAAGTAGTGTTGAGACGGTTATGAACGCACATAGCCTAGATGCAATGATAGCTATTCCAAACTGCGATAAAATTACTCCAGGTATGATTATGGGGGCTTTAAGAGTGAATGTGCCTACTATTTTTGTAAGTGGTGGAGCGATGGCTGCAGGTAAGCTTAAAGATGGTTCTCAAATTGATTTAAATACAGCGTTTGAAGCGGTTGGCGAATACGAAGTTGGTAAAATTGATGAAGCGAAATTAAAAGAAATTGAATGTGCTGCATGTCCTGGAGCTGGAAGTTGCAGTGGAATGTTTACTGCAAATTCAATGAATTCTTTAATGGAAAGCCTTGGTATTGCACTTAAAGGAAATGGAACTATTTTAGCTTTAACTTCTGAAAGAGAAGAATTATTAAGAAGTGCTGCAAGAAGAATTTGTGAGATTGCAAAGAGCGAAGAGCTAAGCGAAAAATACAAAATTAGAAATATTTTAAATAATAAGAGTTTAAAAAACGCTCTTGTTTGTGATATGGCAATGGGCGGTAGCACGAATACAATTTTACACACTTTAGCAATTGCAAAAGAAGCTTATGCTGATGAGATTGATTTAAAATTAATGCACGAAATCGCTCAAGATACACCACATATAGCTAAGGTTAGTCCAAGTCTGCCAGGAACTCATATGCAAGATGTAGGAAGTAGTGGTGGAATATATGCAATAATGAATGAAGTTAGCAAAAAAAGTAAATTCTTTAGCAAAGATGCACTTACTATTAGTGGAGATAGCATAGGAGAACTGATTAAAGATAGTAATCCTGATGGAAAGGCTATAAAAACTTTAAATAATCCATACTCTGAGCGTGGTGGATTATGCGTATTATTTGGCAATATCGCAAGAGAAGGTGCGGTAATAAAGGTAGCCGGTATCGTTGGTGATAAGGTTTTCCGTGGTAAATGTGTTTGCTTTAATTCTCAAGATGAAGCAATAGCAGGGATTAGCAGTGGAAAAGTGGTTGCCGGAGATTGTGTAGTAATTCGCTATGAAGGTCCAAAAGGTGGTCCTGGAATGCAAGAAATGTTAAGCCCAACAAGTCTTATTATGGGTAGGGGCTTAGGTGCGTCGGTTGCATTACTTACTGATGGTAGATTTAGCGGGGCGACTCGTGGTTTTAGTGTAGGACATTGCTCACCTGAAGCTGCTGAAGGTGGCGAAATAGGGCTTATTAAAGATGGAGATTTAATAGAAATTGACACTATTAAATGCACTATAAATCTATTAATTGATGATGAAGAAATGGCTAGAAGAAGAGCGGAATTTAAGCCTATTAAAAAAGAGCTTAATTCAAGATGGCTTAGAATGTATCAAAAGCTAGTTAGTAATGCTAGTAGTGGCGGTGTTTTAGACCTTGATGGTTTGAATGAAATGAAATAATTTTTAGGGATTTCTTAAGGAAATTCCTAGTTTTATATTTGAAATTTTTATAGAATTTGAAATTGCTTTTTTACTTTAAATAAATTAATAAAAATCTCTTATTTTATTAAGCTAGGAACAAAGAACCTAGAAAATCAAGTGCAAAAAGGTGCGATTGATTTAGATATAGCTAGACAAACTAAAAATAATAAAATCGCACAAGAGCAAATAAAAACCGCAAACGATATGGAAACTCTAAAACAAAATCAATTCGCTACAAAAACACAACCTGAAATATTTAAAATGCAAAAGGAAAATCACAAAGTAAACTTAAGCAATACCTATTCAATTATAAGTGAGCGTAAGCAAAATATGTTTTTAAAAGACCAAACTTATAAAGAACAAGAAGAAGCTAAAAAAGTAATGAGTGATTTTAATGAGTTTTCACTCAAATTTCCTAACTTAAAAGGAGATGATTTAAAGAATGCTTATTATAAGCATTTAAACTATATGCAAATGGCTGCTTTTAATGACCCATTAGCAACAGATACCCCTACTCAAATAGCAAACGCTCAAAAATACTTAGATAAACAGCGTTTATTTGAAAAACATTTAGGATATACAGGACAAGGCTATCGTGCAAACGAAGATAACTTTAACCCTATTCCTAAAGGTGGTAATGGTGCAAATAGCGTGAGAAATAATGGCGTTTCTAATGTAGATTTAGCTATGTTTAATAAAGCACAAGAGCAAAATAAGACAATAAAACAAGAAATGCTAAATAATGAAAATCAAATTAATAAAATAACAGAGATTTTAAGACTACCAGCTGCAACAAGTTTTGAAGAACAAGAAAAAGCTAGGCAAGAATTAGCAAAGCTACAAGAAAGGCAAAAAGAACTAAAAAACATAAAAAATCAAAATGAAACTTATATTAATAGCAATACTTCAGGTATTTATACTATGCTTAAGGATACTTTAGCAAGACAAGGATTTTCTAAACCTGAAGAAGAAATACAAGAAATACAAGATTTATTATTGTTATCTAAAGGCTTAAATGATATATATGATGTATTAGAAAATGGCAAAGGTAAAGATTTTAATGTAGGCTATACAGGTAATATTGGTAGATTTTTTACTAGAGTTGGTGGTAATTCTCATCCTGTAGATTTGCTAGAAAATAGAACAAAAACATTTATGAAGATATATCAAAATTCAGGCACTAAACTAAAATCACAATATGAAGATATAAGGTCAGTATTCCCTGATTATACAGGTTTTTGGCAAAGTAAAGGCAAAGTAGCAAGTGATTTAAGAGATATTGAAGAGAGTATAAGAAATCAAATAAATAATAAATTATCAGCTTATAATAATGAGAGTAAAGAATTAATTAAGTCTTTAGTGGATAATATCTATACGAGTAAATATTCACTAAAGGCAACACAATAATGAAAAAAATATTAATTATTATAATGAGCCTTGTATATTCACAAGGCTTACAAATTAATCTAAGCGATGAAGAACTAATAAAGCAATTACCACAAGAATGGCACAATGATTATAAAATTAAAACAATTGAAAATTATAAAAAGTATGGCAAAGCAAATCAGAGCATAAAAGACTATTCAGAAAAAGTTGTTAATAATCTTCAAGCTATAAAAATACCTTTAAGCGAAAGTAATATAAAAAAATATTTTAATACCACTAAAGGCTATACACCTTTTACTGCCGATTATATGCGTAAAGAAACAGAACAAATTGATTTATTATCTAATTTTAGAGAAGAATATTTTAAATATGTAGATGAAGTAGCACCTACAGGAGAAAGAATATTAAGCCGAGATGAATGGATAGAAAAAAGGGCTTATAAGTTAGAGAATTTAGGTTCAAAATTGCAAAGTTATTATGCAATGCTTAATGCGATAGATGTTAAACAAAGCTATGAAAAAAATGCAAAAGAGCTAGGGCTTGAACTAACAAAAGAAAGTTTTATAAATACAATGCTATCATCTCATTTTAACGAATATGAATTAAGTAAAAATGCAAAAAATGAAATAATAGCAACGGACAAAGCCTTAGGGCTTAGTGCAAATGTAGGCGATATAGAAAGCTTTAATTATTACACTTTAAAGGCATTTGTTTTAAACTATCTAGTAAGTTTTTTAGGGCTAATTGTAGGCGTAGTTCTGTGTGTAAAATATAAACATAAGGCATTAGTATATATAAGTCCATTTGTATTATTTGCTTTAGGTTTAGTGATTGATTATTTTGTAATCGGAATAAAATTACTTAAATATGTGTAAACCCTAGCAAAACACGGCTAATTTGCTAGGGTTAGGTGAATTGCTTTAAGCTTAGGCTAAGCCGTGCTTCACTATAATTTAATTAGAGTTTTTTTAGAATGGTTTTACTAGAACTTTTTTAAAGTTCTTAGTAAAGCTATGATTAAAACGATTAAAATAATTGTTTCTCCCATATTACCACCTTTCCACCCTAACAAGCCTAAGGCAAAAAGCAAATCATATTATAAATTAATTTTTATTAAAAATATTTTAAATAGTTATTTAAATTAAATAATTTTAAAACTAATACTAATTTATAATTTTTATAAAATTACTTAAAATCTTGATTTAAATTATTTTAGGATAATTTTTGTATGATTAACATTTCTATTAACTTTTAACATTTATAATTTTTCAACAAATAAAAATTATTAATAAGGAGACAAATTATGTTAGTTACAAAAAAAGCACCAGATTTTACAGCTCCAGCTGTATTAGGAAACAATACAATAGATAACAATTTTAATCTATACAAAAATATGGGTAAAAAAGGAACAGTAGTATTCTTTTATCCAAAAGATTTTACATTCGTATGTCCAAGTGAAATTATCGCATTTGATAAAAGATTTAAAGATTTCCAAGATAGAGGAATTAATGTAATCGGAATTAGTGGCGATAATGAATTCTGCCATTTTGCTTGGAAAAACACTCCAGTAAATCAAGGCGGTATTGGCAATGTACAATTTCCTTTAGTAGCAGACCTTACAAAAGAAATCGCTCGTGGTTTTGATGTATTATTTGATGAAGCAGTAGCTTTAAGAGGTTCATTCTTATTAGACGCTGATGGAACAGTTCGCCACGCAGTAATTAATGACCTACCATTAGGAAGAAATATTGATGAAATGATTAGAATGGTAGATACAATGCTATTTACAAATGAGCATGGTGAAGTATGTCCAGCTGGCTGGCATAAAGGCGAAAAAGGTATGAAAGCTGATCCAAAAGGTGTTGCTGATTACCTAGCTAACAATAGCGAAAAACTATAATTTAAAGGCTAGGATTTTCCTAGCCCACTTAAAATTAAATAATTTTTTAAATATTGATTTTTTCACTTCTGTTTTCTTACTTATAAAATTTACTTTTATATTATTTATATTATTTGGTATAAAGTCTTTGTTAATTTTGTGATTATTTATATAAAAATATTTTTTGCTAATATTATTTGCGAACGGAATTTCATTAAAAGATACATTGCCATTTCCAAGTGCTTTAAAAATCTCATCTTTTCTACTTTTTCTAAAATCATAAAACCTAAAGCCTTGCTTAATGCAGTTTAAATAAAATTCCACTTCTTTATCTATATCAAAATCTATCTCATTTGGGCTAAAAATACTATGATTTTTGGGTTTGAAATTATACAAAAACTCACAATTTTGATTAAATATTTTTATAAAATCTTGAGTGTATATAAATCTTAAAAATCTAGTTTTTTTACCCTTGAAATGTCTTAAATCTGATTTTAAAAATCCGTTTGCAATAATTTTTACATTTTTTGGAAAATTTATATTTTTTAAAAATGATAAATTTTCAATGAAAATATAATCAAAATATTTCAATTTTTTAACTTGCAAAATCGCTAAATCATTAAAAATATCAATGTGATAAATATTTTTATTTAAGCCTTTTGTGTCAGTATTACAAATATATAAAACTAGATTATTTTTGCTTAGATTATTTGCTAATTCTTTTAAAAGAATTTCAATTTCGCTATTTTTAGAATATATATAAAACCCATCAAAACTCTGTGAAAACACATTGTTAAGTGATGGATTTTTAAACATTTTAAAGCTTTAAAACGCCTTCTTCAATCAAAGAAATTGAGTGCGGCTCAACCACTCTTGTATGTACTTCCTCTCCATTTTTTAAAAAAAGTATCGTAGGAATATGGCGAATACCCAAATCAGCTCTTATATTTTCATCTTTATCAACATTTACATGGTAAAAATTTATATTAGTATATTTTTGACTAAGCTCTACCAAAAACGGCTCAGCAATCTTACAATCCCTACACCAAGGTGCTCCAAAAGCTATAACACAAGTTGCATTATCTTTAATATCTAAATATTCTTGATAATTAATCTCTTTCATTGTTTAAATCCTTATATTCATTTTTATTTAATGTTTTTAACTCGCTATCAGTCGCAATCGCTGCAATCATAGCACCATTTACATTGCTCATAGTTCTTACCATATCTATAATAGGGTCAATTGCAAAAATCACACCTAGTAAATAAAACTTATCCCCAAGTCCAAGCCCTGTAATCATAATAGAAGCTGCTACAATTGAAATTCCAGGAATTCCTGCGATGCTTAAAGACCCAACAAGAGTAATTATAATAATTAAAACCGCACTAGATAAATCAATGCTAAGCCCTGCACTATGCATAATAAACGCAGCCACAAGCCCTACATAATACCCAGCACAGCCACTCATTCCTATAGTAGCACCCAGCCCTGCTACGAAGTTTGCATTGTTTTCACTAACGCCTAATTTAGTATAAAGTGTGCGAATGGTAATCGGTAAAACACCCGCTGAACTTCTTGAAGTAAAAGCCAATAATAGCACTTCAAACGCTTTTTTATAATACACCATAGGAGATAAGCCGTGAAATGCTAAAATGATAGAAAATACAACAATCATTAAAATTCCACTTGCATAAGTTAGTATTATAAATAACCCAGCTTCTTTCATAGCTGCAACTCCATTTGCTATTAGCACATTTGCAATCATCGCAACAACAGCATAAGGCATTAGTTGGATTATATTTGTAATTACATTCATAATAATTTTGTTTATAAAAATTACTAGGTTTTTATAGGTGCTAAATATTTCTTTATTTTCTTCTTTTGTGCCTATTTTTCTTGCACCAAGAGTGAATAAAAATGCTACTAAAATTACTCCTAAAATATTATTGTTTGCAAAAGAATCTATGATATTATTTGGCATTAAACCTAATAAAATTGAGCTTAGGGTTCTAGCTTCTTTTATAGTTTTTGAAGTTTGCACTACAACATCACTTCCTAGATTAAATATTACACCTAAACTAAGACCTATAGCACTTGCAATTGCAGTAGTTATTAAAAGCCAAAAAATACTTCTACTAAGAATTGATGAAATCTTTACTCCACCTTCAAGCTTTAATAAAGATGATGAAATTCCAAAAAATACAATAGGAACTATCATAAGTTTTAATAAGCTAATAAAAATACTTACAACGAAAGAATACCAAATTCTAGTTTGTTCAAGCCATAAAACTTCTTTAGAATTTGCAGGAAAATTTGCCAAATATTGAGCTAATACACCCAAAATAACACCTAAAAATAGTGCCAATGTCATTCTTTTTGCAAAACTTATAGTATATGCTAAACGATTTAGCCAAAAGCATAATATTAAATAAACTAATACAAAAGTAATTGATAAAGGCTCTGAAAGTGTAAAAAAGTTAATGAAAAAATCTTTCATAATTCTCCTTTAATATTTTTTTAAGAGATAGATTTTATCCTAAATAAATTAAGAAATAAAAATATTAAAGGAGAGAACTATTGTTTAAATTTTTAAAAGAAAGGGAAATGGCGCGGCGGACGGGGCTCGAACCCGCGACCTCCGGCGTGACAGGCCGATATTCTAACCAGCTGAACTACCGCCGCAACCTAGTTTAAGAAATGGTGGTCGCTATAAGACTCGAACTTATGACATCCACCTTGTAAGGGTGGCGCTCTACCAACTGAGCTAAGCGACCAAGATTGATGGTGTCCTGTGCTGGATTCGAACCAGCGGCCCCCTCATTAAAAGTGAGATGCTCTACCTGCTGAGCTAACAAGACATTAAAATATTTGTGAAAGGTTGAATAATACAAAAAAAATTTTTAATTGTCAAGAAAAATCTAAAAAATTATATTTTAATTCAAGAATTTGGCATAAAAAATAAAAAGAATTTAAATTCCGATAATTTAAAATAAAATATATTATAATTTTATAATTTAATTAAAATTTTTAAGTATAATTTAATTAAATACTTTGAAAGTATTTGTATTTTAAGGAGTATTAATGCAAAGAAGGGAATTTTTAAAAGGCTCTGCATTTTTAGGTTCATTAGCCTGTATTAATCCAGTTTTGAGTGCTAATGCCTTTACAAACGGGGATAAAAAAAGTGTTTTTTCGGTTTGCGAGATGTGTTCTACTCGCTGTCCTATTGAAATAAGCGTTAAAGATAATAAAGGTGTATTTATTAATGGTAATCCAAAATTTAGCACAAATAAAACTAGCGTATGCGCAAGGGGTGGAGCAGGAATTAATCAATTATATGATAAAAACCGCCTTATTAAGCCTTTAATTCGTATAGGTAAGCGTGGGGAAAACAAATGGCGTGAAGCTAGTTGGGACGAAGCTTTAAACCTAGTTGCAACAAAGTTAAACGAAATAAAAGAAAAGCACGGAGCTAGTAGCGTAATATTTACAAGCAAAGCCGGAGAATCTCACACTCATATGAGTAATTTTGCCTGTGCTTACGGCAGTCCTAATATATTTTCACATTATTCAAGCTGTCCGATTACTTATAATATGGTTTTAGAGCATACTTATGGTGGCGGCTTATCAAGAGATTTTGCTAATGCAAAATATATTGTAAATTTCGGACATAATTTATTTGAAGGTATAGTAATAAGTGATGCTAAAAAACTAGCTAAATTTGCAGCTGCAAGTGATACAAAACTACTTGTCCTTGAGCCTAGATTTAGCGTAGTTGCTGCTAAGGCTGATGAGTGGCTACCTATTAAGCCAGGAACTGATGTGGCGTTTTTAATGGCATTAATTCATATTTGGCTAAGAGATGAAAAATATGATAAAGAATTTGTAAATGAATATTGCATAGGACTTGATGAACTTAAAGCTAGTGTAAAAGATACAAGCCCTAAATGGCAAGAAAGTATCACTGGAATTAGTGCTGATACTATTGAGCGAATTGCCGATGAAATCTATAAAGCTGCTCCTAAAGTAGTAATTGATTGGGGACATAAAACCACTACTACTTATGCAGAATATCAACGCACAAGAGCTATTGCAATAGCAAACGCTTTAATGGGAAATTACGAGAAAAAAGGTGGCATTCACACTAGCAAAAATACAAATACTTTAAACAAAATCATAGGCGAAGATATTTTCCCTACTCTTGATAATCCTAGCAATGTTTTTAAGGTTCCTAACACTCCTAGAATTGATGGTGCAGGTGAAGTTGGAAATAAAAATTATTTTGTATCCAGAAAACACGGAGTTTTAATGGATATTGCCCCTGCAATACTTAGCAAAAAGCCATATCCTATTAAAGCTTGGGTAAATACTAGGTTTAATCACTTAGTAAATGTAGCAAATGTAAATGAGAGTTTAAAGGCTATAAATGAGCTAGATTTTATAGTAAGTATTGATATATATTTAAATGATTTTAGCAATTTAGCTGATGTGGTATTACCAGAAAGCTCATATTTAGAGCGAGATGAGAGCATTGCAACTATAGGAAATGGCTATTATATGAGAAATAAAGCCGTAGAAGTTATAGGCGATACAAAAAGTGGTTTTGATATTTTTAGAAAACTAGCAAATATGATGAAAATTGATGAGCTTTATACTTATACGACAATAGATGAGTATAGAATGCAACAAGCTAAAGGCAATGTAGATTTACTAGCAAATCTTAAAAAAGATGGCATAGTAACTTATAAAGTCCCTAGTCTTTATTTAAGAGAGCCAAAAACCATAAAAGAATTTGCTAAAACTTATCCGCAAATTAAAGATAAAATTGATAGTAACGGCGAATTAAGTTCACTAATTAACTTTAAGACACCTAGTAAAAAAATAGAGCTTTTCATAGAAAAAGTTGAAAACTTATTCCCAACTCACGGCTGTTTAAATACAACTGATTATGATGTGTTTAAAAATCATGAATTTTGTCTAACAAGTGGCAAAACTCCAATTCATACAAACGCTCATACTCAAAATATCCCAATTTTAAATGAATTAATGAGTGAAAGTCCTGTGTGGATAAATGAAACTAAGGCTAAAGAATTAGGCTTTAAAGATGGCGATTTAGTATATTTAGAAAATGAATTTGGCAAAATCCAAGTAAAACTTATGCTAACTCAAGGCATTCGTCCTGATACATTGTTTATTTATCACGGATTTGGTCGTAACACTCCAGCACTTAAAAACATTCACGAAATAGGTGCAAATGATAGCATAGTGCTAGGTTCAAGAAGTGGTTATGTTTGTAGCACAATGGTTACAAATATAGGCGTAGATATTAAAAGGGCTTAAAGATGAAAAAGTTTGTAATGATTCACGATGAAAATTTATGTATAGGTTGCCAAGCTTGTAGCGTAGCTTGTAAAAACGAAAATCAAATTCCAAGTGGGGTTTTTAGAGTGCAAGTTCATGCGAAAATGAAGGGAGTTTTTCCAAATCTTAAAACAGATTTTACAAGGGCAAGTTGTGTAATGTGCGAAGATAGCCCGTGTGTAAGCGTATGTCCTACGGGAGCTAGTTTTAAACTAGCAAATGGAATAACATTAATTGATGAAAATTTATGCGTATCTTGCAAATACTGCATATTAGCCTGTCCTTATAATGCAAGATTTCTTAATCCTATCACAAAAGCAATTGATAAATGCACTTTTTGTTATTCAAATAGAGTAAGCGATGGTTTAACCCCTGCTTGTGTTAGCGTATGTCCTACTGATGCGCTAATTTTTGGGGATATAAATGATAACAATTCAGAAATTAATAAAGTCTTAGCAAGTAAAAGCGTTGAATATCCTAAAGCTCATTTGGGCACTAAACCAAAACTAGGTTTTATAAAAAATACAAAAGGAGGACGCTATGAATAATATGGCAGGGAGTTTAATGCAATATAATGAGATTTATTGGCCTTGGCCTATTGCACTATATTTGTTTTTAGCAGGGCTTAGTGCTGGGTGTTTGATGGTTTCATTAATAGTAAAATTTAATAGATTTACACATAATACTAATAGTATTTGGGACGCAACGATTAAAGCAGGAGCGTTAATTTCTCCACTTGCTATTAGCTTGGGGCTTTTGCTTTTAATAATTGATTTAGGCAAACCACTTACATTTTATTTATTGCTAATAAAATACAATTTTACTTCGGTTATGACTTTAGGCGTTTTATTTTTATTAGTTTATACACCTTTAGCATTTTTATACGCATTAATCATTTTTGAGCGTGAAATAGGGCTTTATTTTAGGTTCTTAATTCCTATTACAAATTCCATAAGAAAAATGGCTAATTTTGCAAAGATGATTGAATATGTATTGTTTTTTTTAGCTTTATGTGTTGGTGCTTATACGGGATTTTTATTAAGTGCGATTTCTAAAATCCCTTTATGGAATACTCCTATTTTACCATTGCTTTTTGTGGTTTCTGCGTTTTCTTGTGGAATAGCTGCAAATATACTTGTGGGAATTTTATTTTTTAAAGCTCACTTAAATAAAGAAAACATAAAGTATTTATTAGTTTTAGATTTAAGAGCAATAATGCTTGAAATTCCTATCTTGCTTTTACTTTTTGTAGGAATGTATTATAGTGGGGGCGAGAGTTTAATATCGCTTAAGGCTATTTTTTCTCATGAGTTTTATTCAAAATTATTTTGGTTTGGAGTGTTAGGAACGGGGCTTGTTTTACCTATTTTAATAGCCCTAACTGCACTTAAAAACCACGCCTATAAACCTGCATTCATAATAATAAACTCTCTTGCTGTGCTAATTGGCGTAATAATGTTAAGATTTTTTATCGTTTATGCAGGACAAGTTTGCATTAGCTAAAGGTTTTTCCTTTAGCTAAGCTATTATTTAACGCTATAAGTTACAAAGCCTTTATTTGTATATACGCTAAATTCCACAACATCAGAACAATCAAATATGCCAAATTGTTTAGTTTCACCAAATTTCATTGGCACTTTATAATCATAATAATATTTCCCATTGTATTTTTCTTTAGCAACTTGTTTTGCTTTTTCACAATTTTCAATATATTTTTTATTTTCTGTTTTTTCTACTCTTTCATTTATGTTTTTATAATCTTCGCTTTTACCACCTATATCATATTTATACTCATAACTACAATTTTCTTTGCTTAGTTCTGCCCATTTAATTAAGTTTTCGCAATAATCAATCCAATTTTTATTTAATATTCCAGCATTACATATTTTTGGTGGAGTTTCATCAGATATTAAGTTATCGCTTAAATTGTATTCATCATGTTCTTTATTCCAATCTCTTACTTCACAAGTACCACGATTTGCTGTAATTTTTTTAATTTCAATATCATCTTTAGTTGTTAGACTTAAAATGTGTCTTATCGTAATATATTTACCGAATCCTTTTGTTTCAGTTTCAATATCAAACTTAAACGCATCTTGACTTAATTCTTTTTTTTCATCAGAACAAGCACTCATAAATAATGCCACGCTACAAAACAAACTAGCTGTTAATAATTTTTTCATTAATTCTCCTTTTGATTTGGTTTAAAGCCTAATGCTTTGCATTATGCTTTTTGTAAAATCAGTATAATACCCCCCCCCATTCTTAAGTTTTACTTAATTTATATTTAAAATTATGAAAAATTTATTGTTTTTGTTATGAGTTGTATTTGTTAAAGTTATAAATGCTTTTAGGTTTTGATTAATGAAATTCTTATTTTAAATTATTTGATATTTTCGATGAATTTCCTATTTGAAATTCTTAGAATTTCAAATAGGAATTAGAATTTAAAAGCTCTTTCTTAAAGTCATATTAAGTGAATAATCTACATTCAAATCACCAAAAAATGTCCTTTCAAACTCGGTCATTAGCCTTAGATTATTCGTAAAATTATAATTAAATGAAGCATTAGTTAGCATTCTTGCGTCTTTTTTGCCTTCAATTTGTCTAATTATATTTTAATCTCTTATGGTTTTATCGCCGTTTTTAGTTAAATTGTGAGTTGAAATTCCTATTTTAAATTCCAGCCTAAAATATAAAAATTATTATCTAATTTTGTAGGCAAGTACTTGCTAAAGACACTTAAAACCTTCTCATCACAACCAGTTTAATAACCTAAATCACAAGCTTTAACATAAAGTTCTTTTGCTTTTTAATTGATAAAAACTATTTTATCACTACCTAACATAATAAATTTCTAATTTTATAGGGTATTTTATGGTGTTTGGTGTCTGTACTAGTATTAACAAATCAAATAAAAATTTATAAAATTTGACTTTTATTTTAGTAAATATTGTAATTTTTTTATAAATTCAAAATTATAAATTTATCAAAACAACGCTTTTTAAAGATTTATGCTTTTATTTATATCTTTAAATGTCAATATATATTAAAAATTACAAATTTTAGACTTTGTTAAGTAAAAAAAAATATAATCTTGTCCGATGAACGAAAGGGGTAGACTTCTGCCCCACTCTAAGTTTCAAACCGTGTTTATTTTCTACTTTATTTTATATATTTAAAAATTGCTTAATATCCACATTTATCATATCTAAAACATCATCAAGAAAGACATTGATTTTATCTGGCATAATTCCTATTGTTGTGTTTTTGATATTTGTTGAAATACGTGGAAATACTTTGTCTGGATTGTTATTATTGATTTTTGTTTTTAACATATTTTCCCAGTGATAACTTCTGTTTCTAATATCAACAAGCAAACTTAAGATTATTTTCATCTTTTGCTGATTAGAAAGTTTTATTTTTTCGCCTTTGATATTTTTATAATAATTTATATTTAAAGAACAATATTTTTTAAAATCAATATTATCTATATTATCAAAAAACACAGAATGATTTAATCCACTTTGTTTTACAAGATAAACAACTTGTCCTAAAGTTAAATTTGATAAATATTGTTCGTGGTTAATACTATCATTGCCATATCTGTGTTGGATTATTTGAACTTGTTTTAAAATCTCATTATCTTGACTATTTATTATCCAATCTTTGGGCTGATATATATCAAATATATTTCTAACACATATTTCAATTGTTGCTATTTTAGGCGTAATTTTGCTTATGAATATTAAGTTGTCAAAATGTTCGTTTATGTTTTTATAGCAGTATAATCTTTTTGTTGAAATCAAATCTTTTAGGCTTAAATTATTTGCCATAACGCTTCCTTAGTTTTGGCATATTATATCTTAAAACAAGCATTTAAAGTTTTTTATACAAACAAAAACATAAACTAAACTTAAAATATACGAAATTTATATAGATTAAAAAAAGGTTCTTGGTTTTGTTTCAAATCAACAAAACCAACAGCATCTAATGAAAAAGTTTATGCTATTCAATTATTTTCTTATATTCATCACAAGGTTTGAATATTACTCCATAATAAGGGTCTAAATCACAAGCTTTTTTAAAGTATTTTTTAGCTTTTGATAGGTCTTTTTTTACAGATACTCCGGATTTATACATTGACCCTAAGTGATCACAACTTTTAACATTTCCACTATCACAAGCTACTGTGTAATACTTTATCGCTTTTGGCATATCTACTTTCATTGTGCCTTTCCAGCTATCTCCATATTCATATAAATCTCC
Source organism: Campylobacter sp. RM9331 (assembly GCF_020137685.1). NCBI lineage: Bacteria > Pseudomonadati > Campylobacterota > Epsilonproteobacteria > Campylobacterales > Campylobacteraceae > Campylobacter > Campylobacter sp. RM9331. The sequence continues at coordinate 39,722 of NZ_JACGBA010000003.1, read as the reverse complement.
TGATTCATAACAACCCTCAATATATTTGCCATTACAAGCTTTTAAATAATACCCTAATGCTTTTGTCATATTGTCCTTTTTTTCTAAATTCCCTAATTTAAAGCAACTTATAGCATACCCGCTATTACAAGCTTTTGTATAATAATTTTTTGATTTTTCATAATTTGGGTGTAGTCCACCAATCTCTCCACTGTATAAAACACCTAAATTATAACAACCCACAGTATTTCCACCATTACAAGCTTTAATCCATAAATCTCTTGCGTTTTCATAGTCTTTATTATTAGAATATTGTACTCCTAAATCCACACAAGCTCCTAGGTCTTTTTTATTACATTTATTTTCTAGCTCATTTGCACCTAAAACACTTATACCTAAAAGTGCTAAACATAATAATTTTTTCATATTTTCTCCTTTTGATTTGGTTTAAAGCCTAATGCTTTGCATTATGCTTTTTGTAAAATCATTATAATACCCCCCCCCATTCTTAAGTTTTACTTAATTTGTATTAGCTACATATAATTTATTTAGTTAAGCTAATTGTTTAATGAGTGTTTTTATACTATTTGCTGAATATTTTTTAAGGAGAATTTATGAATAAGTTAATTTTAAGTGTTGCTTTAGCTTCATCGCTTTTTGCTGCTACATCGTGTGATAAGGTTTTAAATAAACTTGATGAGCAAATCACAAAAGTTCAAAATCAAAAAAAGGCAAATCCAGAAAGGTTAGAATATTTAAAAACACAAAAACAAGAAATCAGCAAAAATTGTGTAGATGGTAAAATAGATAATGAAAAATTAAAAACCATCAAAGCTGAAACTAAATATGATTACGAGAGTAAAAAATTAGAAAAAAGCCAAGCAAAACTAAATGCTAAAAAAGAAAAAGTTGAAGATAAATACAAAGATGATTTAGAAAAAATCAAAGCTAAAAAAGATAAAGAAGCTAAAAAATTAGCTGATAAAGAAGAAAAAGAATTAAAAAATAAAGCTAAAAAAGAAGCTAAAGAATTAGAAAATAAAGTTGATGATAAAGTAGAAAAAGTTGAAAAAGAGCATAAAAAATCAGAAAAAAAGCTTAAAAAACTTGAAGAAAAACTAAAAGAACAAACAAATAATTAAAACTTTCCCTAAATACTATTAAGTATTTAGGTTTAACTAATTATTGTAAAAACACTAATTGCCAAGCTAAACAATTAAAATAGCTAATTAGAATATTTTGCAGTTGATTAGGCAAGGCAGATTATTAAAATAATTTATTTTTTATAAGATTTTGCTATGTATTGATTAAATATCTTATCGTTTTCTTGCTTTTAAGTCTTTTTAATACTATTAAATCTATCTATGTAGTTTTTATAAATAAATTCCATAATATCTTTTATTTTGTTTTTATAATTTAAACTCACTAATTAGCTCAATATTTCTTAAAATATTACAAATTTATTAGCAAAATAATTTAGCCTAATTTCCTTAATTTTGCTATGAAAAAGCCTGAATGTGTGTTGCTTGGCTTTATGCGATAAGTTTTATCAAGTCTATCATCACTATATTTTTCATCGTAATTACTTAGTCCTTGTAAATATTCGCAAGGCAAATGAATTTCTAAAAGTTCTATATTAAATTTAGAATTAAGCGCATTATAAATCACTGCTTCGTTCTCATAAAAATTATGCGTGCAAGTGCTATAAACTAGCTCCCCACCTATTTGTAAAGCTGTTAGGGCAGAGTTTAAAAGCTTTTTTTGAGTAGTGGCGATTTGCTTTATTTCTTTTTGGCTTTTTGTGATAGAAAAATCGTGCATAAATGTGCTACACGGAGCATCAAGCAATATTTTGCTAAATCGCTCAGGCGTTTTACGACCTATCAAAACGCCATCGTGATTATAGGTTTTTGCCTTTACGCCGTAGTTTGCTAGGATTTTTTTAAGATTAAAAAATCTTTTGCTATTTAGCTCATTTGAGCTTAGATTTTCACAATTGTCGCTAAAATTAGCTAGATTTATACTCTTACCCCCTGGAGCAGCACACATATCCAAAATAATATCGCTTGAGCTAACATTTAAAGCCTTAGCGCATAAATAACTTGAATAATCTTGTATATAAATACCGCCATTTATTGCTAAATCGTGAGTTGAAATTCTTATTTTAAATTCTTGATTAAAAATATAAAAATTATCATCTAACTTTGTAGGCGAATACTTACTAAATACACTTAAAAACTCTTCTTCATCGCATTTAATAGAGTTTATAAATACTCCGAAATACTCCAAATCAATTGGCTTTTTAAAGCCATAAATCTCGTTAAAATGCTCGGTATGATTAAATATCATTAATATCCTTGTTCGTTTAATACTTTATAATTATTACAACCATCTTGATGTCCTAATTCACAAGCTTTTTTAAAATAATCTTTAGCTTGTTTTTCATCTTGTTTTACGCTTTGTCCGTTGTAATACAAAATCCCCAAATTAAAACAACCTCTATCATCATTACCATTACAACCTTTGGTATAAAATTCTTTTGCTTTAGAATAATCTTGCTTTACTCCTAATCCTTCATAATATAAAAACCCTAAATTAGTGCAACTTGGAATATTTCCACCATCACAAGCTTTGATAAAAAGCTCTCTTGCTTTAGAATAATCTTGTTTTACACCTTGTCCGTTTTCATACAAAATCCCCAAATTAAAACAACCCATAGTTTTCCCACCATCACAAGCTTTGATAAAAAGCTCTCTTGCTTTAGAATAATCTTGTTTTACACCTTTTCCGTTTTTATATAAAATTCCTAAGTTAGTACAACCATTAACATCCCCACCATCACACATTTTATGCCATAATTCTTGTGCTTTTACATAATCTTGTTTGCCATAATATTCTAATCCTAATTTAAAACAAGCTTGAAAATCTCCATTATTACACTTACTCTCAAGCTCATTTGCACCTAAAATACCAGCACCTAAAAGCACTAAAAATAATAATTTTTTCATTTTACTTCCTGATTAAAGATTTCTTCTTCATTTATTTCTAATTCTTCGCAGTACTCAGGACTATAACGACAAACATCGGCTAAATATTTTTTTGCTAAATTTAAATCTTGCTTTACCCTATCGCCATTTTTATACATCAAAAACAAACGCTCACAGCTTGGGAAATATCCGTTATCACAGGTTTTTTTATAAATCTTAATCGCTTCTTTATAATCTTTTATTTTTTCATATTCGTATATTAATTCCTCACATTGATATGGTCGGTCATATTCACAAGCTTTTTTATAATATTCAATCGCTTTTTTATGATCTTGCTTAACCCAAAAACCTGTAGAATACTTATTGCCTAAACTTTTGCAAGCATTCGCTACTCTATTATCACAAGCTATTTCATAAAACTGCATAGCTTTTTTAATATCTCGCTTTATACCACGAGCTTGTTCATAAAAAAAACCTAAATAATCACAGCTTGAAAAATACCCACCATCGCATGCTTTTGTGTGTAGTTTAAAGGCTTTTTTATATTTTTTATGATCTTCATACTGCCCAGCTAGTTCGTAGCAACTTTCTAAATCATTTTGAGCGCATAATTTTTCATATTTTAGCGTATTTAAAAGATAGCAAGATGGGTGATCTTTTTTATCACATTTGCTTTTTAGTTCGGCTTCATTAAGTTTAAAGCAGGTTTTATAATCTATATTTAAGCATTCGTTATTGTTTTCATTTGCAACTAAAATACTTATACTAAAAAATACCAAAGATAATAATTTTTTCATATTTTATCCTACATATTTATTTTATAATTTCTTGTTGGTTTAACATTTCTAGTTTATCACAAGTTATGCCGCCTTTATATCGGCATGTAAGACTATAATATTTTTTTGCCATATTTATATCCTGCTCTATATTTTCGCCGTTTTCATACATTATTCCTAAGCGTAAGCAGGCATTATTATTTTTAGCATCACAAGAAATTTCATAAGCCTTAATAGCATTTTTGAAATCATCTATTTTTTCATATTGCCAAGCTAATTTTTCACATCTTCCTTTATTATACTCGCAAGCTTTTTTATAATATTCAATCGCTTTTTTATGATTTTGCATAAGCCAAAAACCTTCAGAATATATATAACCTATGCTTTCACATGCTAAATATTCCTTGTTATCACAAGCTATTTTATAAAAATGTATCGCCTTAGCAATATCTCGCTTTACCCCACGAGCATGTTCATAAAAAAGCCTAAAAAATCACAACTTTGAAAATATCCACCATTACACGCCTTTGTATGCAATTCTATAGCTTTTTTAAATTTCCAATCACTCTCATATTCGTTAGCTAGTTTATGACAAGATTCATAATCGTTTTTGTTGCAATTGTTATCTAACTCAATTAGTGTTAATAAAAAACAAGCATGATAATCTTTATTGTCACATTTACTTTCTAAATTCTTATCATTTATCTCGTAGCAAGTTTTATAATTCATATTTAAACATTCTTTATTGGTTTTATTTGCAAATAAACTCATACCTACAAGCACTAAAAATAATAATTTTTTCATTTTATTTCCTTAAAATTTCTTATTATTAATATCCTTGCTCGTTTAATTTTCTATACCAATAACAACTATTCTGACCGCCTAAATCACAAGCTTTGCCAAAATATTCCTTAGCCTTTGTTTTATCTTGTTTTACACCTTTGCCTTTATAATACAAACTGCCTAAATTAAAACAACCATTAGGTAACCCATCTTCACAGGCTTTAGTAAAAAGCTCTTTTGCCTTAATAGGATCTTGTTTTACTCCATACCCACTGCTATATAAAACACCTAAATTATAACAACCAACACTTTCTCCACCATCACAAGATTTAGTATAAAATTCGCTTGCCTTTAAATAATCTTCGCTTGTTCTAATCACCCCTTTGCTATATAACAATCCTAAACCATAACAGCCTTCAGTAAATTCATCATTACAAGCTTTAGTATAAAGCTCTTTTGCTTTATCATTATCTTGCTTTACACCATTTCCGTTAGCATATAAATTTCCTAAATTAACACAGCCAACAACACTTCCCGCATCACAAGCTTTGGTAAATAACTCTTTTGCTTTTATATAATCTTGTCTTATTCCAAACCCTTCACTATATAACAACCCTAGATCAGAGCAAGTCGTAGCATCTTCATCACAAGCCTTAATAAAATATTCTTTTGCTTTAGCATAATCTTGATTTATAAAAAAGTAAAATTCACCCAAGCTAAGGCAACTAAGAATTTGTCCGTTATCACAAGCCTTGGTAAAATATTCTTTTGATTTAGTATAATCTTGATTTTTAGCATATTCTACTCCTAAATTAAAACAAGCTTCAAAATCCCCTTGATTGCACTGACTTTCAAGTTCATTTGCACTTAAAATACCAGCACTTAAAAGTGCTAAACATAATAATTTTTTCACTTTACTTCCTTTAAATTTATCATTGTTATTTATCAAAACCCTTGCTCATCTAATATTTCATAATGACTACAGCTGTTGTGTTCGCCTAAATCACAAGCTTTTCTTAAGTATTCTTTAGCTTTTCTTTTATCTTCTCTAACGCCTTGCCCGTTATTATATAAAGCCCCCAAATTATAACAACCCATAGCATCGTTACCATCACAACCTTTAGCATAAAGTTCTATTGCTTTTGCATAATCTTGTTTTGCTCCAAATCCATTTGCATACACAACCCCTAAATTAGAGCAACCACTAGCGTTTTCACCATCGCAAGCTTTAGTAAAATATTCTTTTGCTTTTATGTAATCTTGTTTTGCTCCAAATCCATTTGCATATAAAATTCCTAAATTAAAGCAACCCGTAGCATTTCCGTTATTGCAAGCTTTGGCATAAAACTCTCTTGCTTTAAAATAATCTTGCTTTATTCCAAGTCCTTTTTCGTATAAAAACCCTAAATTAGAGCAACCCATAGTATCCCCATTATCACAAGCTTTAGTATAAAACTCTCTTGCTTTTGTATAGTCTTGTTTTACTCCAAATTCATTCGCATAAACAACCCCTAAATTATTGCAACCCGTAGCATTTCCGTTATCACAAGCCTTAGTAAAATATTCTTTTGCTTTAGCATAATCTTGATTTTTAGCATATTCTACTCCTAAATCTGAACAAGCTTCCAAATCGCCCTTATTACACTGACTTTCAAGCTCATTTGCACTTAAAATACCAGCACCTAAAAGTGCTAAACATAATAAGTTTTTCATTTTACTTCCTTTAGTGTCATTGCTTATTTATTTTTTTATACAGCAAACAACTAGTATGTTCTCCATAATCACAAGCTTTTTTAATTAATTCAATAGACTTTTTAATATCATTTTCATATAAACTTGATAAAGCTAAACAGCTTTCCCCGTCTTTATTATCGCAAGCTTTAGTCCATAATTCTTTTGTTTTTTCAATATCTTTTGCAACGCCAATTCCAGAATAATACATAAAGCCTAAAAATCCACAAGCACCAAAATCTTGTAGTTCGCAACTTTTAGTATAAAATTCTCTCGCCTTATTTAAATCTTGTTTTATGCCATCTCCTTTAAAATACATAGAACCTAAATTCGTGCAAGCAAAAGTATGTCCACCATCACAAGCTTTAATATAAAACTCACTTGCTTTTTTTAAATCTTGTTTTACTCCGTTTCCTTGTTCGTAAGATAATCCTATATTAAAACAAGAAGAAGCATCTTTACCTTTACAAGCCTTAATCCATAATTTATTCGCTTTTTTAAAATCCTGCTCCACATCTTCGCCACTTGCATATAAATATCCAAGAGCATCACAAGCTTTATAATCGTTTTTATTGCAAGCTTTTTCTAATCCACTAATATCAACTGCACCTAAAACACTTGCACCTAAAAGTGCTAAACATAATAATTTTTTCACCTTACTTCCTTTAAATTTCTAATTTAATCTTTCAAATTCTCAATACTTTTACAAGCTCTTTCATCGCCTAAATCACAAGCTTTTTTTAAATATTCTTTAGCTTTTTTATTCTTATATAAAAATGATAAAAAATAACACCCAACAGCATAATTATGATTACAAGATTTGGTATAGAATTTAATAGCTTTTTTCTTGTTTTGTTGCGTTCCAATCCCATAAGCATTCATAAAACCTACTGCATAACAAGCTTCATATAAGTTATTTTCACAAGCTTTAGTATAAAGATTTATGGCTTTAGTATAATTTTGCTTAGTTCCTATTCCGCTCTCATATAAAAACCCTAAATCATAACAAGCTTGCATATTTTTATTCTTACAAGCTTTAGACCATAAATTATAAACTTGTTTTAAATCATTTTCGTATTCAATTGGCTCTTTTGTAAAATCAATATTTTTAAAAATCTCAAATCCTAAGTCATAATCATTTGCTAACAAAACTTTAAATATAAGCAAACAAACGAGCTTTTTCAATTTAAATTCCTAAATAATCCTTAAGCAATAAAAATGCTGCAATGCTATCTTGTTTGCCATCTTTTTTTTTGCTACTAATAATTTTTGCTGCTTGCTTGCTTGTAAAACTTTCATCGTGATAGACTATATTACTAAACTCAATTAGTTTTGAAAAATGCTCCACTCTTCTTCTCATCTCATCTTCAGCACTACCACCCATTGGAATGCCTATTACAATTTTAGTGATTTTGTGCTTTTTGATTAGTGCTTTTACTTCTGTGGCTGCTTGATTGCGATTTATTCTAATTATTGCAGGTTGGGGCATAGGAATTTTCATTATGCTAATTGCAACGCCAATTCGTTTAAGTCCTAAATCAAGTGCAAGTATATTTTCCATTAAACACTCCTAACTAAAACTCCATCAATTATTATTTTTCCATCAAGTTCATAATCATATACTAATTCGCCGTATCGCTCTAAGGCTTCATCAAGATTTGCTCCGTTTTTGCAAAATTCTAAAAACTCATCGTAGTTTTGAGTGTAGCATTTTTGAACGCTGAAGTATTCTTGCATTTGTGCTACGAAAATATCAATATCATAAATTATTTTTGCCTTATAGTTTGCGATTAGCTCGTTTGTGCCATCACTTTCTCCTATTCTTTGGGCTAACACATAAATATCTTTTCCATATTCTAGGGCGTGTTTTGCTGAATTTAATGAACCGCTTTTAAGGTCTGCTTGGGTGATGATTAAAATATCTCCAAGAGCTACTACAAGGCGATTTCTAGCTAAAAAATCGTGTTTTAATGGGATATGATTTGGCTCGTTTTCGCTTAGCGCTAGGGCGTTTTCATATATTTGTTTGATGATTAATTCATTGCTTTTTGGATAGATTTTATTAAGCCCATTTGCAAAAATTCCTATATGATAAGGCAGACTTGCTTTTGCACTTTCAATATCTACTCCAATTGCTCCACCACTTACTACGCAAATACCTATTTGGCTTAGTTTTTGTGCTAGTTTAAAGGTTAGATTTTTTGTATAAACGCTCATTTTTCTAGAGCCTACTATACTTATTTTAGGCATTTTTAAAAGTTCTAAATTGCCTTTATAATAAATCTTATTAGGCGGGTTTTTAAGAGTATTAAACTCATTTATAATCGTTGTATATATCATCTATATAAACTAGCTCAACTTTAGAAAAGTCATATTCGCTAATTGCTTTTAGGCTATTTTTGTGTGGGTGTGCTATGGCTATTGCTCTTTTGTGTTTTAGGGCAAATTCCACTGCTTCATCTAGCTTTTTGCGAATATCATTTAAATCTTGTGAATTATCTAAAAATACATTTCTGTGTATATAAAATTGATTAAATTCTTTTGCAATTGTAGGTGCTTTTGTGTTAGCACTAGTCCTTGAATCAACGAAAATCAAATCATATTTTTTCAATGCTTTAAATAAATTTCTCATAGCGTTTTCATCTTCGCTAAATAATGAGCCTGTATGATTGTTTAGATATTTTAGATTTGGAAAAGCGATTTTGATATTTTTAATCCTATTTTCAATCGCTTGATAACTATCACTTGGAGTAAGGGTTAGTGGCTCTTCTTTATTAAACTTTAAAGCCCTTAAAGGAAGGTGTATCATAAAAGATTTAAATTCTTTTGAATATTTATTAGTATCTGGGTGATTGTTTGTGTTAGGAAAAAAGCTCGGAGTGATTTTTTTACCATTTTTAATAATTTTTTTGATTTCTTCGCTTTGTTCTTTTGTCGCAACATCATCAATAATAATTGCTAATTTTGCCTTAATATTAGTAGCACTTGCTAAAGAACCAAAGGCTGAAGTTTCTTTAGTATCAAAACAAGTTACGCTAGTTACCTTACAATTATCATCATTTTTTTCTAAATCCATATTAGCAAATATATCACTAAAATTTTGATTTAAATTCTTGTCTTTATCAATGCTTTTTTCATTTTTATAATTATTTATAGCATTTACTATTGTTTGCGGTTTTGGTTTTTGAATTTCTTTTTGAGTTTTTATCTCTTTAGTTTCGCTAATTTGCTCTTTACTTTCGTATATATTTAAATATACTAAAAGCCCTATGCCAAATAATAATAAAAATAAAAAAATTATTTTAAGAGTTTTAGCAAAGCTAGAATTAGCTTTGCTTTTTTGCTTTTTTTTAGCCATTAATTTTTATCTTGTTGAACTAATTTGCTTTTTTCAATCCAAGGCATCATTTTGCGTAATTTAACGCCAGTTTGTTCTAAAAGGCTGTTTTTAGTAATATTGCGTCTTGCATTCATTTTTGGATAATTTGCACGGCTTTCTAAGATGAAATCTTTTGCAAATGTGCCATCTTGAATATCTTTTAATACTTTTTTCATAGCTTTTTTGCTGTCTTCGTTTATAACTTTTTCGCCTGTAATATAATCGCCGTATTCAGCTGTATTTGAAATAGAATATCTCATATCAGCAATTCCGCCTTGATACATTAAATCAACGATTAATTTCATTTCGTGTAAGCACTCAAAATATGCCATTTCAGGCTCATATCCAGCTTCTACAAGTGTATTAAATCCTGCTTCAATAAGTGCAGTTAAACCTCCACAAAGCACTGCTTGTTCGCCGAAAAGGTCTGTTTCTGTTTCGTCTTTAAATGTAGTTTCAATTATAGCTGTGCGTCCGCCACCAATTGCACTTGCATAGCTTAGTGCTAGAGCTTTTGCATTACCGCTTTCATCTTGAGCAACTGCTATTAAATCAGGAACACCGCCACCAATTACGAATTCATTTCTTACCGTATGACCTGGTGCTTTAGGTGCTATCATTATAATATCTACTCCTTTTGGAGCTACAATTTGTCCGTAATGAACATTAAATCCGTGAGCAAATGCTATAGCTTTTCCTTCGCTTAAGTTTGGTTTAATTTCGCTATTAAAAATTTGAGCTTGAAACTCATCAGGAGTTAAAATCATAATAACATCAGCTTTTTTAGTCGCATCAGCTACGCTTAAAACTTCAAAACCTTTAGCACGAGCTTTATTAGCCGAGCTTCCTTCTCTTAGACCAATTATAACTTTTACACCACTATCTCTTAAGTTTTCAGCGTGAGCGTGTCCTTGTGAGCCAAAACCAATAATCGCAACTATTTTGCTTTTAATTAAACCTAAATCGCAATCACGATCATAATAAACATTTACTGCCATATTTTTCCTTTTTCTTTTGATTTAATTAAGCAAATTATAACTATTTTAGTTACAATCTAATAAAAAAATATCAAATTTTATTTACTTAAAAGGTTTATTATGCAAGATTTTATTAGTAAAAGAATAAAAAGCCTACCTCCGCTTAATGAAAGCACTTTAGAAATTCAAAGAATTTGTAATGACGAAAACTCATCTTTAAAAGATTTAGCGAAAATAGTTGAAAAAGACCCAATGCTAACTGCAAATATTTTAAAATCAGCAAATTCGCCTTTATACGGATTTTCAAGAGAAATTAGTAGTGTTGATAGGGCTGTTAATTTGTTTGGAATGACAACTATTAAAGGATTTGCTTTAAATGCAGCTGTTAAAAACTCTTTTAAAATCAATTTAAGTGCTTACAATATGAATGAAGCAATGTTTGCAAAAATCTCAACTATGCAAAATTCATTAGCAATTAATTGGCTTAATAGAAGTGCAGACAATACTAAAAAAGTCGTAATTCCAGCATCGTTTTTGCTAGAAATTGGCAAGATAATTATATCTTCTGAATTAGTTGAAACAAATAAAGCAGAAGAATTTAAAAATGGATTAAGTGATTTAAGAAATATTAAAGAATTAAGTGATTATGAAAAGCAGTTTTTAGGAATGAGTAGCGAAGAAGTAACTTCTATGATATTTGATAAATGGAATCTTGAAGTTGATATGATTGATGCTATTTTTTATAGTGTAAATCCAGAAAACGCAAGTAATGATATAAAAAAGAATGCAATTGCATTAAATATAGTTTCAAATCTTATTAATATTTTTGGATTTTTTAATGAAGAAATGATAGTTCAATGTGTATTAGACGCTAAAAATAATGGCTTATTAGGAGATAAATTAATAGACGCTATTAAAGTAGTAGAACAAGATGCTTGAGTTTTTAGAAAACATTAGGCAAGGTTTTAATAAGCTTAATGCTAATTCAAAACAAAAAGAAATAATTAAAGTCTTATTAACAGAAAAAATAGTAAGCGAATACAATAATAAAATCTATTTTAATAATGGATTTTATTATGGCAAAATGGATATAAATTCTAAAGGCGATGGATTTTTACAAGCGTCGTTTTTAGAGCGAGATTTACTCATAAAATCAAAAGACTTACATTCAGCAAGATACGGCGATATTGTAATTGCAAAAAAGATTAAAAAGCAAAAAGGTCGCCCGAGTGCTGCTGTAATACTTGTCTTAAAAAGAGAAGAAGAATTTTCTTTAGTTATTACTCAAATGCTAAAAAATGTAGTATTTGGAAAATGCTTTAAAACAGGACTTTTAAGACAACTTAGTGTATCTCAAAAATCATTAAAAGCCTTACCTGTTGGCACTATTTTAAAGATTGATAATGCAAGTTCAAATGTAGTAGAAGTGCTAGGGCATATTAGTGATGAAAAAGTAGATGAAAAAATCTCTATGGCTTTATTTAATAAAACCGAAGAATTTGATAAAGCGTGTTTAGATGAAGCAAATGCTTATAGTGGCAGTGTTGATGCTAGTTTTTATCCTGATAGACTTGATTTAAGGCATTTGCCATTTTGCACGATAGACCCAATTCACGCAAAAGATTTTGATGATGCTATTTATTTTGATGAAAAAAATCAGATTTTATATGTAGCAATTGCTGATGTAAGTGAATATGTAAGGGCTTTTAGCGCTTTAGATAACGAAGCTTTAAAGCGTGGATTTAGTATATATTTTCCACATAAAAGCATTCCTATGTTACCAAGAGTTTTAAGTGAAGGAATTTGTTCTTTAAACCCAAATGAAGACAGGCTTTGTTTTGGTTTTAAAATATATTTTGAAGGTGCAAAAGTAATAAAAGAAGAAATCTATGAAGGCATAATTAATTCAAAAAGAAGATTTAATTACGATGAAGTAGATGAATATTTAGACAAAAAAACTGATTTAAAAGAATGCAATTATTTATATTCTTTAAATGAGCTTACAAAAAAGATAAGAAACGCTAGATTAAATAAAGGTTTTAATTTTTTAACAGAAGAGCTAAGAATGGAGATTGATAGCGACTGGCAAATTACTAAGACCTATTACGAGCAATCAACAAGGTCTCATCAATTGATTGAGGATTGTATGCTACTTGCTAATAAAGCAGCGGCTAAAATGTGCCCTGATTTAGCTATTTTTAGAAACCATCAAAGCCCAAATTACAATAAAATCGCTGCTATGTATGAAGAATTGCAATTATTAGGACTTGATTTTAGTGGTGGAGAAAACATCTATGAAAATATCAAAAATATTCAGAGCTTAGCAGATGAATTAAATATCCGTGCTGAAGTAGATAAAATCATCATTCGTTCATTTAAAAAAGCTGAATATGGACATGAAAATAAAGGGCATTTTGCATTAGGATTTGAAAGGTATTCGCATTTTACAAGTCCTATTAGAAGATATTCGGATTTGATTTTGCATAGATTATTAAAAGCTCTTATGAAAAATCAAGATAAACTATTTACATACCTTAGCACGAACCTTGAGAATAAATGTTTTGAAGTTAGTAATCTTGAAAGAGAAGCTGATAAGGTGGCAATGGATTTTTGTGATAGGGTTTATGCAAGATATTTTCATAAAAATATTGGTAAAAGATTTTATGTAAAAATCACTAAAAACGAAGATATTACAATAGGTGTTTTAGATGATGAGTTTAAGGGTGCAAGGATATTTATTGCAAATCCTAATGTAACTTTATTTTCTAGGGTTTTAGTTGAGATTTATGAAGTAGATTTAATAAGCGCTAAGGTTTTTGCTAGGATAGTTAAAGATGTATGAAGCAGAATTTAACAAAATAAAAAACAATCTTCCTAATGCCTTTATGCTTTATGGGGCGTGTAGATTAAGCATATTTATAAACTTAGAAATCATAAAAAGTCTGAAAAAATACGATGAAAGGCTGATTTTAAGAGATAGCGATTATAAATTAAATAAAGCTGTTGATTTTTTAAGTGAGAGTTCGTTATTTGCTAGTTCTAAGCAATTGATTTTGGAATTTGAAAAAGGAATTTCAAGTAAGGATTTAAAAGAAATTCTAAAACATATTAATAGTGAAAATCAATTAATATTAGCTATTTATGATGGAAAAGCTTTAAAAGATTTAGAATTAAGTATTAATAATAATTTTGTTAGATTTTTTGAGAAAAAGACTAGCTTTGAGCAAATTGCTTTATTAAAAGAAATTACTAATTTTTATAAAATAAATGCTAGTGAAGAAGCCTTGCAATATCTTCAAAAAAATTATGAATTTGATATATTTAAAGCAGGTTGTGAGCTTTTAAAATATAAAAATCAAACACTAGATTTAAGCACTATTAAAGAGCATTTAGAAAGCGATAATGCTTTAGGGTTTGATGATTTTTTAAGTAATTTTTTAAAGACAAAAGAGCCAAATGAATATATTTATAAAATCTTAGAAAATGAAGATGAAATCGCTTTAATCAATAAACTTTATTCAAGTTTAATAAGACTTTTTACAATAAGTGCAAATCTAAAAACAAATGGTAGAATTGATTATAAAATAGCCTTTGGTTACACTCCACCAAGACAAGTTTGCGTAGAATTAGAAAATCAAGCTAGAAAATTATCTAATTTTTATGAAGAAATTTTCGCAATTTTATTAAACGCTGAATATGAATTAAAACTAAATAACAATAATTCTTCAAAAGAAATAGCATATTCAAATCTTTTAAAAATATATTTTTTAATAAACTCATAAAATATTAAGATTAAACTGCTAAAATCAAGCCTTGCTTTATGCAAAATTCCTTGCTTAGTAAATCTAGGCTTAATATCCAAAAGGAGAATCATGAGACATTATGAGGTTTTATTCATCGCAAAGCCAACGCTAACTGATGAAGAATTAAAAGCAAGAGTTGAGTTTGTTAAAGAAACTCTAGTAAAAAATGGTGCTGAAATTGCAAATACTATTGAAATGGGTACTAGAAAATTAGCTTACCAAATTGATAAATATGAGCGTGGCGTATATTATGTAATATATTTTAAAGCTCCAGGTTCATTAATTAAAGAACTTGAGCGTGTTTTAAAAATCACTGAAGATGTAATTAGATTTTTAATCGTTAAATACGAAAACAGACGCGAAATTGCTGCGTGGGAAATACTTTCTCAAGGCAAAAGATTAGGTAAAAAAGAAAGCAAAAAAGAAACTAAGGCTGAAACTCCAGCAGAATAAAGGATAAGATATGAATAAGGTTATTCTAATAGGTCGTTTGGTAAGAGATGTAGAAATAAAAACTATTAGTACAACAGGTAGTGCGGTAGTAAATAATGCAATGGCTGTTAGTAGATATAGAAGCTCAAACACAGGCGAAAGAATAGAAGAAACTTTATTTATAGATGTAGTGTTTTATGCTAGATTAGCAGAAATTGTAGGGCAATATTTAAGAAAAGGTTCAAAACTAATGGTTGAAGGCTATTTACAACAACAAACTTGGGTAGATACAGCAACCAATCAAAATCGTTCAAAAATTCAACTTGTAGTTGAAAATATGGAAATGTTAGACAACAAACCTGATGAAATGCAAAATAATAATGCTCCTAGAAACAATTATCAAGCAAATAACAACTACAATAGACCTACTCAAAATAATTATCAACAAAATAATTATGCAAGAGAAGAGCAGAATTATCAAAGACAAAATAATTTTGCTGAAGAAAGAAATAATTATAATTATAACTCGGCAGATGATGCAGAGATACCATTTTAAAGGATAAATTATGGCAGAAAAAAGAAAGTATTCAAGAAAATATTGCAAATTTACAGAAGCAAAAGTTGATTTTATTGATTATAAAGATACAGCATTATTAAAACACGCATTATCAGAGCGTTTTAAAATAATGCCAAGAAGATTAACAGGAACAAGCAAAAAACACCAAGAAATGGTTGAGCTAGCTATTAAAAGAGCAAGAGCAGTTGCTTTAATTCCTTATGTATGCGACCGCAAAAACGTAGTTACAAATCCGTTTGAAGGTCTATAATTCTTAGGCTAGATTTTCTAGCCTAATTCTTTTATCATATACAAAAATCAAAATAAATATAGCCAAAGTAATAAACAACTCACTTAAAGCATTTATCACACCTTCACTGCCTGCAAAATAACTATGTGCAAACTCTATAAAATAATGAAGTATCAAAGGCATTGATAATAAAAATAAATAAATACTTCTAAGCCTTATATAAATTGAAATTATAAGTAAAATCAAAAAAGAAACTAAAATATAAAAAATATCTATGAGCTCATAAAGAAGTAACGAGCAAGTAAGATATAAAATAATGCTAAAAAAATAATATAAATTATCTTTAGCAATTATAAATAATAATATAGATATAAACACAAATGCCATTAAACAAATAAAGAAAAGCTCATTAGATTGGCTAATAAAGCTTAAAGCACAAAATATGCAAAATACAAATATAAACGCATAAAATAAAGCCTTGAAAAAATCTTCTAATTCACAAGCAAGATTAATTTTATCTTTATCAATTAATAAGCTAAATAAAACCACTATAAAAGATGGGATAAATATTACAAAAGAAATAATCTGAAGTCCTGCAAAAGGAATTAATAAAAATATATCATCATATACTGCTTTTTCATCTATAAATACACGAAATATTTTAGTGATATTATCAGGTTTTATAAGCAAGTATAAAGCAAAAAATAAATAATAATAAATATTTAATTTTTTAGTAGAAAAAGAAAAAGCTATGAAAGATTTTTCATTTGATTTAATCTCACTTATTAGCCAGCTTAAAAATATTTTCATATTTTATTCTTTAATTCCTATTAAAATATCGCTCGCTTTTATTAAAACATTTACATTATCACTTATATTTAAATCCATCTTATTTGCACTATCATTGGTTATGCTAGCTGTAATTAAAATTCCATTACAATTAATTTCTATTATGCTATATACCGAACCATTTTTTATACTTACGATTTTGCCATTTAGTTCATTTGCACTACTTAAACGAGTAGCACATTCGTTTTTGCTAACAATTACAGAATTTGCTTTAAATACTGCTATAGCATTATCATTTATTTTTAGATTTAAATCATCTACACTTTCTGTAGTTATTAAAGATTTGATTATTTTATTATTTTCTAATTTTGCGGTAACTAATGAAATAATAGGCGAACTCTCAACTTTAGTTATTTGTATTTTTAATATATTTCTTGCACTTAACATAATCTTCCTTTAAATTCATAAATTTCATCTAATAATAAAATAAAACCTATATTAAAAATTAAATGTATAATAGTTAAAAATCATAAAAAGGATATGAATGGGACTAAAAAGTGATGCTTGGATAAAAGAAATGGCATTAAAACACGAAATGATAACTCCATTTTGTGAAGAGAATGTAGGTAAAAATGTAGTTAGCTATGGACTTTCTAGTTATGGGTATGATATTCGTGTTGGGCGTGAGTTTAAAATATTTACAAATGTAAATAGCACTATGATTGACCCTAAGGATTTTAATGATAAAAATGTAGTTGATTTTGTAGGTGATGAGTGTATTGTTCCTGCGAATTCATTTGCACTTGCAAGAACGGTTGAATATTTTAAAATGCCAAGAGATGTATTAGCAATTTGTCTTGGTAAAAGCACATATGCAAGATGTGGAATTATTGTAAATGTTACACCTTTTGAGCCTGGGTTTTGCGGTCATATTACAATAGAAATTAGCAACACCACTCCACTACCTGCAAAAATATATGCAAATGAAGGTATAGCTCAAGTGTTATTTTTACAAGGTGATGAGCCTTGCATTACTTCTTATGCTGATAAAAAAGGTAAATATCAAAATCAAACAGGCATAACTCTTCCAAAAGTTTTAAAGTAATTTATCTTCAAGAATTTGAAAGTGATTTTTCAAATTCTTAAGTTTTATTATTATTCCAAATAATATTTGCATTCTAAAATTATTCTTAGCAAGCACCTTAATCTAAGGCAAATTAAATATTCAATAAAATATTTTATGAATAAAAATTATTTACTATTTAGTGCAATAATTTTATAATTTTTAACAAGTTTTAAAAATTAATTTTATTTTAAGGAGATTTATGAAAAAGATTTTTTTAAGCTGTGCTTTAGCGGCTTCAGTATTTGCTGCAGAGCAATTTAGCGGTAAAATTATTAATCTTTACACTTCAGTAGATGCGAAAAAAGCAGAAGGAAAACTACTTCCAACTAATGCTTTTGAGATAGTAAAAGACGGCGATTTAGCTGAACTTAAAATTAAAGGATATTACAATCCTAATCAAGGTAATATTTTATATTTTAATGACAAAAATAGAATTTTAGTAGCAGCATTTGGTAAAAATGCTAAAGTAGATTTTAAAGTTGAAAAAGAATTAAAAAATGGTTTTAAATTAGCTAGTATTAAAGTATTTGCTAAAAAAGATGAGCTAGTGGATTTAGAAAAATCAGCAAAACCACTTTTTGAAAAAGGTAAAGCTATGTTTGAAGAAAATTGTGGCATTTGTCATCCACTTCATCCTGTTAGTGAATTTAATGCAAATCAATGGCCAGCTACATTTAAGGCAATGGAGACTAGAACAGGAATTGATAAAGCTGATAGACAATTAGTGGTGCAATATCTACAAAAACACGCAAAAGATATGAAATAAAGGAGACATTATGCTAAATAGAAGAAGTTTTTTAAAAGGTTCAGCTGCAGTTGGTGCTATGAGTTTTGCACCTATAAATGTATTAGGAGCTGAAAGTAAAGCAGTTGCTAGTGGCTTAGTAAAAAATGGCGAAGTTGTAACGGGAGCACATTGGGGTATTTTAAAACTTACTATAAAAGATGGTAAAGTAGTAAAAAGTGAGCCATTTGATGCAAATCAAACTAAGAATTTAAAAAATGATTTACAACACTACACATCTGATTTAGTATATGCTAATCGTGTTAAATATCCTTATGTTAGAAAAAGTTTCTTAGAAAATCCACTAGATAATAAACCTGAACTTCGTGGTAAAGATGAGTGGGTTAGGGTAAGCTGGGATAAAGCTTTAAAATTAGTTGCAGAGAGTTTAAAAAGAACTTATGATGAAAAAGGAGCTAATGGGATTTTTGCAGGTAGCTATGGCTGGAAATCAAGCGGAAATGTGCATAATTCAAGAATATTACTTCATAGATTTATGAACTTAACGGGCGGATTTGTAGGCTCATTAGGAGATTATTCTACTGGTGCATCACAAGTTATTATGCCTCATGTTGTTGGCTCTATTGAAGTTTATGAGCAACAAACTAACTTGGATTTAGTATTAGAAAATACAAAAGTTATAGTTATTTGGGGTGCAAATCCTATTGATACTTTAAAAATTGCTTGGACTGTAACTGATGGCGAAGGTCGTGCATATATGGAAAAAATTAAAGAAAGCAAAATAAAAGTAATTTGCATAGACCCAAGAGCTAGTTCAACTGTTAAATTCTTTGAAGGTAAAGGCGAGTGGTTAGCTCCACGCCCAAATACTGATGTGGCAATGATGATGGGTATGGCTACATATTTAATTGATAATAAGCTTTATGATGCTGAATTTATGGAGAATTACACAATAGGATTTGATAAATTTAGTGATTATTTAATGGGTAAAACTGATGGCGTTAAAAAAGATAGCAAATGGGCTGAAAATATTTGCGGAATTAAAGCAAGTGCAATTGAGAATTTAGCTAAGGAATTAAGAGAAAATCTAAGCTTAGTAATGAGTGGTTGGGGTATGCAAAGAGCTCATCACGGAGAGCAACCTCATTGGATGCTTGTAACTTTATGTGCAATGCTAGGTCATATTGGTAAAGATGGTGGCGGATTTGGTTTAAGCTATCATTATTCAAATGGTGGTGTTGCTACAACTAATGCTCCAATAGTAGGCGGAATTAACGCTAGTATGAATGGTCTTTGGGATAAAGGCGTGTTTAAAGGCGTTAAACAAGGAACATTTGATAAAAATGGTAAATTTATACCTGGAAATAGTGGTGCAGGCGAAAATCTACCTGAGTGGTTATCAAAGACAAGTGATAATGAAATTCCTGTAGCAAGAATTGCTGATATGCTATTAAATCCAGGTAAGACAATAGATCATAATGGTAAAAAAATTACTTATAGTGATATAGATTTTGTTTATTGGGTAGGCGGTAACCCATTCGTTCATCATCAAGATTTAAAAACTCTAAAAAAAGCTTGGCAAAAGCTAAAAACCGTTGTAGTAAATGAGATTTACTGGACTCCAACTGCTAGAATGGCTGATATATTATTACCTACAACTAGCCAATATGAAAGAAATGATATTTCTATGAGTGGGGATTATTCTAATATGCATATAGTTCCTATGAAAGCTGCTGTTATGCCTGTTGAAGAGAGTAAAGATGATATGCAAATCTTTGTTGAACTTGCTAAAGTTTATGGAACTCTTTGTGCGATTAGCAAGGGTGCAAGTGAAAAAGATGCAGCAATGTTAGCTACAAAATTAGTAAATGCTTATACAGAAAATCAAACTCCAGAACAAATGATAGAAAAATACTATAACGCTGCTAAGAAAAGCACAAGCGTAGAAATGCCTGAATTTAAAGAGTTTTGGGAAAACAATAAAGCATTGAAATTTGAAGCTTCTCAAGATGCTTATGAGTTCGTTAGATTTAAAGACTTCGTAGAAGACCCTATCTTAAATCCATTAGGAACTCCGAGTGGTTTGATTGAGATTTATAGTGAAACTATTGAAAAAATGAACTATAAAGATTGTAAAGCCCATCCTATGTGGTTTGAACCAATTGAATGGCTTGGTATGAAAGAAAAGAGCGCAGAATTTCATATGATTAGCCCGCATCCAACGAGCCGCTTACATTCACAACTATGCCACACAAGTTTAAGAGAAACTTATGCTGTAAATGGACACGAGCCTATTTTAATCAATAGCGAAGATGCTAAGGCTAAAGGTATTAAAAATGGAGATTTAGTTGAGGTTTTCAATGCTCGTGGTAAAGTTATTGCAGGAGCAGTTGTAAGCAATGATGTATTAAAAGGTGTTGTAGTGCTACAAGAAGGTGGCTGGTATGACCCTGATGATAATAATGATTGCAAATACGGATGTGCGAATGTGCTAACAATAGATATTCCAACAAGCGAACTTGCAAACGGAAATATCTCTCATACAGCTTTAGTAAATATCAAAAAATTTGAAGGCGAAAAACCTGAAATCGTAGTATTCACTGAACCTGTAAAAGCATAATATTAGGGGCATTTGCCCCTAGAATTTAATTTTAATTATTCATTATTTTTTCAAAATCAAAAAACCATTCTACTTCTTCAATATTATTAAATTTATCGGATAAATTTGATAATTTAACTATTTTAAAACCACATTTATTAACATAAAAATGGATATTTCTTATTTCAAAATAAGGTGTTGTTTTAGTCTAAACTTTAGTTTTAGGAAAAGTTTTTTCCACCATTTGCCAAGTTTTAAAACCATAGCCTTTATTATGAAATTCTTCAAGTATATAAAATAAATCAAGATTATTTGTTGGGTATTTTTATCTATTAAAAGGCATACTCCACCTATTTTTACACCATTGTCATATACATAAAAATTTTTAGCATTTTTATTTTCTAAAGATTTGAAAATCTCATCGATGGTGATTACATTTTCATCAGTTTTATCTATAAGACTTATTTGAAAAGTATTTTGCACATCTTTTGCGAAATTAAAAAACTCATCACTAGAAATTTCTATTAATTCCATAATCTTCCCTTGATTTAGATTGAAATTATTTAATTAGCTTGTTGAAAAGTTTTTATAGTGATTAAATAATTGGTATTTAATTATTATCTTGATGGTTGTATTCAATCTAACAATCAAAGAGTAAAAAATTCACTCAAGATTTGGCACTATTTTTAGTGGTGTTGCTAAGCAAGTGGGTTGATTAGTATTTTTTATAAAGAAGTCTGTGCGATAAATATGAGATAAATTTTTTATATTACTAAGTTTTAAATTCCATAAAATTAATAATTACAAGTGAAGTTGTAATTTAAATTTGAATATTAAAAACTCATATTATTTAATGAGCCTATGAAAGCATAGTTAAGGGGATTTTCCCCTTTTTAATAATTATTTAATTTAACACAACCCTCTTTTGAGCCGAACGAACACGCAAGATTATATAGTTGTTTTATTTTGTCTAAGTTTTCTTTAGAATTTGAGTTTTTAGCTAATTCATCAGCGACTTTAATGCAAGAATTTGCATCTTTATCTTTTATACATTTTGTTTGATTGCTTATTAAATCAGGGTTTGACAAAAGCTCCATAGGGTTTAAATTACTTAATTTAAAATCATTACAAGCACTAAAAACTAATGCAACTAAAATAGCAAGGGTTTTTCATTATATCTTCTTATTTGTAATTAGATAATAATTATACCCCCCCCCTAAGTTAATGTATGATAAATATTTTTAGAAAACTGATTTATTAAAAAATACAAATTCTATTATCGTTTTTCTTTACAACTCTAGCAAAGGCGTAGGCGTTTATATTTGCATTGTGTAAAATATCTAAAGCTTTTTGAGTATCTTTTTCGTTAATGCTAAGGATTAATCCACCACTTGTTTCTGGAGAATATAAAAGTAAATCATCTTCAATAAACGATTTTACAAGTCCTTTTAAACTATTTTTGTTTGTATAACTAGCTGCTCCAAAAAGCCCTAAATTAGCGTAATTTAAAGTATTTTTATAATACTTTATCGCATCAGAATTGATTTCAATTGATATTTTATCATTTAGCATTTCGCTCAAATGCCCAATAAGTCCAAAGCCTGTAATATCAGTGCAAGCATTGATTTTTATGCCATTTAAAAGTTCTAAAGCTTTATTATTTAGGCTTTTCATACCATTTATACATTCGCTAAAATCATCGTCTAAATTAGCCTTAATAGCCATAGCATTAAGACTTGTTCCTAGTGGTTTTGTAGCTATTAAAACATCATTTTCTAAGGACTTATTATTGCTTAAAAAACTATCTTTTTTAACATAACCAGTAACGCTAAGCCCTAAAAATACTTCACTAGAATTTAAAGTATGCCCGCCAGCACAAAATCCACCCGCTAAATTAATAGTATCATTAAGTCCTGCTATCATTTGTTTTAAAATATCTTGAGATAAGCATTCGCTAAATGCAACTATATTCATAGCACTCATAACTTTTGCACCCATTGCAAAAATATCGCTTAATGAATTTGCTGCAGCAATTACAGCGTAATCATAAGCATCATTTACGATTGGGGTAATAAAATCAAGTGTTTGAACTAAGGCAAAATCTTCTAAATTAGTAGAAATTACCTTAGGATAATCAATAACACAAGCATCTTCATTACTAGTAGTTGAGCTTAATACAAATTCGCTAGGTTTAATATTAGCTAAAGCATTGTGTAAGTCAGCCTGACTTAGCTTAGCTCCTCAACCTGCGTGCTTGCTAAATTGAGTAAGTTTCATAGATTTACCATTTTTGTTTCAAATAAAGTATCTATTATCTCAACTGCGTTTGAACTTCTACCAATTTTTGGACTAACTTGAAAATAATTTAAGCAATTCGCACAACATAAAATATCAACTCCATCATCACTTAAAGCTTTTAAAGCATTAAATGCTGGATGGGTATCATCACAAGCTATAAAAACTGCTTCGTTTATTAATACAACTTTTTGAATTTTTCTTTCTTTTACAGCAGTTAAAAATCCAATTAAAAGCATTGCTCCTAATTCGCCTTCGCCAACTTTTAAAGATTTTAAAAATATTCCTTCTTGTTGTTTTGCTTCATCTTTTGAGCTTTTTATTTCGCTTTTTCTTAATTTAAAGCAAAATCCATTAAGCTCAAATTCTTGATTTAAATTCTTAAGCAATCTTTGGATATTTTCTTTTGCTGCTTCGTTATCAACTATTATTTCTAACTCATCATTAATTGCTAAATTAATTAATGTTTTTTTTGTTTCAATTACAGGTATCGGACAAGCCTTGCCGCTAAAATCTAGTTTCATTATTCTTCCTTTTTAAATAGTTCGTTAAATCTTTTTTCTAAAAATTCTTCTAATTCTTTTTCTAATAATTCATAATTTTTCATAAATTCTAAAGCCTTAGGGCTAAGAATAGTTCCGCTATCTTTACTAGCTCCTTTTTTGCTAATAAATATATCTCCGCCTAAAAATTTTTCTGTGCTAGTTTTCTTAGTCCAAGCCTTTTTATAACTCATATGAAGTTGTTTTGAGCTCTCATTAATTGAGCCAAATTTTTCTATGGCTTTTAATATCTCATAATTACCTTTTCCAAAAATTTCGCCGTTTTCTTCTAACCAGAATTTGATTTTAGGTGTTTTATTTTTCATAGCTATAACTCGGTGTTATTTTTCCATTTTTTGTAAGTTCTTTATACCAATAAGAATGCAAAATATATACTTCTTCTTCTTCTTTATATCCTGTTATCATTGCGTGAATTGAGCCTTTGATAGCAAATACAGCCATATATAAATGCACGAAAAACATAGCAGCACAAACAATGCCTAAGATATTATGAACTATTGCACTAAGTCTTAAAATATTAATATGACTAATTCCTAACATATTTTGTAAAAATTCGCTCTGAAAATCTAAAAAGAACATAAACGCACCAGTAATTATCATAATAGCTCCACCAAAAACGGCTATGTAATACCACATTTTTTGACCGAAATTATATTTTCCCGCTGGAACAGGTCTTTTAACCTTGCTTAAATATCCACCTACTATCATAAGCCATTTTATGTCATAACTAGCAGGTAACATTCTTTTAATCCAACAAAAAAACATAGGAATAATTGAGATAAAAAATAAAATAGTAGCAACTCCGTGAAGATTTTTACAAAGTCTAACAAATACTCCACCACCAAAATAATGACCATTCATAATAATTAAGCCTGTTGGAATTAATATAATCCAAGCAAGTGCAGCAATGAAATGAAAACCACGCTCAAATAATGAAAAGGCATATATTTTTTTGCCTTCGTGACTAAATGTTTTAGGTCCTATTACCATATAATGTAATGAAAACGCACAAAGCACTGCAATTAAGACAATTAAAGCAAGTGAAGCAATATAACTTGATGCTAATATTGTCCAAATTTCTCCTAATTCATAGCTAGTAATATTAGCAACTCTTCCTGTAGTTGTTAAATCACTAGCATTTAAACAGGTAAATAAAAATGCTAATACAAAAAACTTTTTCATAATATCTTCCTAAAATGATTTTATTCTTTAATTTATATCAAAATATTTTTAATTTCTCCTTGAATAGTCATTAAAATTAAATTCTTTTTGACTTTTAATGCTACCATCTTCACCAACATAAATTAAACTTGGTAATTTTACTCCGTTAAAAGTTGTATTTTTTACTATTGTGTAATGAATTTGGTCGCAAAATATTATCTTATCTCCTATATTTAGTTCTTGATTAAACTCATATTCACCCATAATATCTCCTGCAAGGCAAGAATTACCTGTTAAAAGATAGCTATTTTTAGTGCTTTGTGTTTTTGCTAATTCATCACGACTTGCTAGGATTTTTGCATTTTTTACTTCGCTAGTGTAAGGCATAATGATAGTATCAGGCATATGAGCTTCAGCACAAATATCTAAAATTGCTATTTTTTTCTCATTTTCAACAATATCTAAAACACTAGCTATTAAATCCCCCGTTTGCCAACCAATAGCTTCTCCTGGTTCAAGGTATATTTCAAGATTATATTTTGATTTAATAGCTTTTAAGAATTGAATTAATTCTTCTACTTTATAGCCTTTTTTTGTGATATGATGACCGCCACCAAAATTAATCCATTTTAATGGGTGTTTTGCTAGATATGGTTTTAAGAAATTATCTTCAAATACTTTAAAGACTTTTTCTAAACTCTCAAAACTCTCTTCGCATAAAGCGTGAAAATGTAGCCCATCAACTATTATTTCGCTATCTAATAAATCCTTTGCTTTAATGCCAAGCCTTGAGAATTTGCCGCAAGGATTATAAATTTCTTTTGGAGCTACTGAAAACTCTAAATTACAGCGAATTCCTAAAGATTGATTTTTATAGTTTTTATGATTTATAACTTTTTTATATTCATTCAATGAATTAACTACTATGTGATGACTAAGATTTAATATTTCTTCTAAATCGTCATTGCTAAATGCTGGTGCGTAAGTGTGGATTTCTTTATCTACAAATTCTTTAGCAAATTTTGCTTCCCACAACCCACTGCAAGTGCAACCTTTTAAGTAATTTTTAATTAAAGGCATAGCAGCACTAAATGCAAATCCTTTTAAAGCTAATAAGACTTTAACTCCACTTTCTTCTTGAATTTTTTTAAAGATTTCAAGGTTATTTTTTAGTTTGCTTTCGTAGCAAATGTAAGCTGGTGTTTTAATATTATTTTCAATATATTTCATTACAATTTCCTTTCGGTATTAATAATTTTGCTATAATATCATATTAAATTTATCATATATTAGGTATTTTATGAAAGAAAGAAAGTCAATTTTAGAAGAATCAATAAAGAGCTTAACTCTTTATTCAATAATATTTTTTGCGTTAATTTTTAGCGTTGGAATATTTGTTATTAAATCAAGTTATACGGAAGAAGTAAATAGCCTAGAACAAGAATATAACGAACAAATCAATTTATCATCAAATAAATATATCAAAGAAGAACTTAAAAATATTAAAAAATATTTAGATGCAGAATTTTCATATTTAGACGATAGTGCCAAAGAATTTGTAGATAGTGCTTACAATTTCGCATTAAATTATTTAAACACTCACGAAGATAAACAAAAAGCTTTAGAATTTTTAAAAGCAAACATGGGTTATCCTATTGATATTGACGTTTTTGATGGAATTGACCCGACTTATTATTACTACGCTAGGTATGTTGAATTAGATAATAAAAAAATATTAAGAGTTACTTTAAATCCTAAAAAATATGAAGAAACTCAAAGGGTAGTAGCATTAAATAATATTAAAAATCTTCACAATGCTCAACTTTCTTATTTTAATGCAAAAAGATTAGATGATAATTTTAATTTTTTAGGTAATGAAAGATGGTATTGTGTATATGAAAATGAAGCTTACACTTGCTATGATAAAAATTGGTGGTTGGCTTTAGAATTTACCGTTAAAAGTGATGTATTAAAAGAAGCTTTAGAAGAAGTAAAAAGTAAAAGATTTGAATCGGCATTAATACAAGGTGCGTTTTTAGGTTGCTCTATATTAATTGGATTTTTAGGCATTTTGGTATATATAATAAGAAAGAAGAAAGAAGTAAGAGCGCAAATAGAATTAGCTACTAAGCATTTTGATGTAGCATTAAATAAACATATATCTAATTTTAATAAGAATAAACAATTAAATAGTGATTTTGCATTTAAGGAATTTAGAACTTTAAGTTATGCTTTACTTAGATTTATAAGACAAATTCAAGCCAAAGACGGGAATATCAAAAAACAAGCGTATATTGATAATATTACCGGTCTAATGAATATGATAAGTGTTACTGAAAGCCTTGATAATTATGTAAAAAAAGATAATAAGGTATTATTATTTTTATTTTTTAACATAGATAATTTCAGAATTTATAACTCAATGTATGGAAGAAGTTTTGGTGATGAAGTTTTAAAAATCGTAGCTTATAGACTTTATACAACCTTAAAAGGTATAGCAACAGGAGATAATGAACATTTTGAGAGCTTAGACTTTATAAAATATGATAAATATAAATTTATACAAAATAAAACTACTTTTGAATGCCTTGCTAGGGTTAGTGCTGATGAGTTTTTATTAGTAATTGAAGTAGATAAAAATGAAGATTATTTTACATTAGCTAAAAAATATCATCAAAAACTAACCGCAAGAAGCATTAAAATTAATTCAAATGATGATTTAATAGAATATGAGCCATTTAAAATTAATGCTAGAGTTGGATTTAGTATATATCCAAAAGATAGCAAGAATTTACACGAATGTATAGGAAATGCTGATTTAGCAATAGAAAATGATAAAGCTAGTGGAGATAATTGGATATTTGGTTATACGGCAGAAATTGGCAAACAAAATGAAGCTAATTTAAAGCTACAACAAGATATAAGAAATGGTATTGTAAATAAAGAATTCTTATTATATTATCAGCCAAAAGTAGATGTAAAATCTGGCAAAATTATAGGAGCAGAAGCTCTTGTTAGATGGCAAAAAGGAGATAAATTAATATTTCCAGACCAATTTATAGGAATTTGCGAAAGAAGTAATTTAATTATTACTTTAGGTAATGAAATTATTAAAATGGCTTGTGAAGCTCAAAGAAGATGGTTAGAAAAAGGTCTTGAATTAAAACTTAGTATAAATCTAAGCACCAAGCAGCTTTTAAGCGAAGGAATAGTTCATACAATAGAAAAAAACATTCAAGGCATACCGCCAAGATTAATTGAATTTGAAATCACAGAAAGCTTTTCAATAGAAAATGCAACAAGTAAGGCTATTATTGATAAAATCAAAAAACTTAATGTAGGTTTATCAATGGACGATTTTGGTAAAGGGTATAGTTCTTTATCTTATTTAAATGACCAAGATTTAGATTTTGATGTTGTTAAAATTGATAAATGTTTTATACAAAATATAGATACTAATGAAAAAAATAGAAGATTGGTTGAGTTTATTGTAAATGTTATTAAATCTTTAAATAAACGCTCAGTAGCTGAAGGTGTAGAAAATATTGAGATTTTAAATTTCTTAAAACACTTAGGTTGCGATGAGTATCAAGGGTATTATTTTAGCAGACCTGTTCCTGAAAATATTTTATTAGAAAAGGTATATGAAAATGGTAAAGATTAATTTTTTAGGACCTATTAATAAAAATTCTATTGAATTAAATGTAAAAAATGTTCGTGAATTAAAAAATGAGTTATTGAAAATTGAAGATTTAAAAGAATGGTTAGAGATTAGTGCTATTGCTATAAATGATAATTTCATAGATAGTTTAGATATTGCATTAAAAGATAACGATGTAGTAAGCATACTGCCTCCTGTTTGTGGTGGTTGAGCGTGAAAGAATTTCAAATATTTAATAATGCTCTTGATGAAAAAGCTTTATATAGTGAATTTTGTGGAATTTGCAAAGAGTTAAATTATGGAGCATTTTTAAGTTTTAGCGGGATAATTAGAGCAGAAGGCAATATTAGCGGTCTTAGTTTTGATATATATGAGCCAATTTTAAAAAAATGGTTTGATGATTGGTGTGAGAAAACTAGGAATTTAAATATTAGATTATTTTTTGCACATGCAAAAGGAGATGTATTAGTAGGTGAATGCTCTTATTTTGCAGGGATTGCAAGCTCACATAGAAAAAACGGCTTAGATATATTTGCTAAGTTTATTGAAGATTTTAAGCAAAATGCACCTATTTGGAAATACGATTTAATTAATAATCAAAGAATTTATGCAAAGGATAGAAGCTTTAAGTTGCCTAACGCAGGTCTTTTAAGCAGCAAGGAAGATTAAGTAATGAATAAAAAAGCATTAGTAATAGAAATTATTATTGTATGTATTGTGGTACTTGCGTTACTTATTTTACTAGGTCTTAAGATATATAATTCAAAAAATGAAGCAGAAATGTCAAAATCAATCAGAAACTTAGCTACATTGATTAATGATGTAGATACATATTATTCTAATAATGAAAATTTTATAGATATTCCATTGATGACTAAAGTAGGGCTTGATAAGGATATGTGGTTTTTTGTTAAATCTGAAAAATGCTTACACTTTAGCACTTTTAGAGATTTTTTGATAGTTAAAAAAATTGAAAAACCAGGGGAATTATGTTCTACATTATTAAGTTATGATTCTGTGAAATCGCTATTAATAGGCAAAGACACTCCGGGCGATGAAGCTGTAAGTGTTAATATAAGCAATTCTAATACTATATTTATTAGAATGGGTATTAAATACGATAATTCTATATTATAAAACTATTTTATAACCTGTTGAAGTAATATTTTTTATAATATTTACACCCAATTTATCTCTAAAACGCTTTATAAATGTTCTTACCGAACCATCTTTTACATCACTTTTACCCCAGCAAACCTCTTTTATCTCATCAAGGCTTACAACCCTACCAATTGGCTCACTAAGTGCTTTTAATAAAGCTAGTTCTTTTTTTGTAAGTTCAACTTCAAATTCTAATGTTTTAAAAGTTGATTTCATATAATCAATTGAATAATCTCCCATTTTAGTAACTTTACTCATATTAGAAACCAAGCTTTTTACACTTGCGATTAATTCTTCTGGAATTACAGGTTTGATTAAATACTTATTCACATTAACATCAATAGCTTTTAGTAATTTTTCTTTATCACTATGAGCTGAAATTACTATAATAGGCGTATTTGGGCTTAGGTCTTTAATGCTTTTTGCAAGGCTTAAACCATCTTTTAGCGGCATTAATACATCACAAATTACTATATCAGGACGAAGTTTTTTAAATTTATTTAATCCACTTAAGCCATCTTGAGCGTAATGCACTTCATAAAACAAAGGTGCTAAAATATCTCCCATTAGATGAGCTATATTTTTCTCATCTTCAACAATTAATAAACTTAACATTCTTCTCCTTTAAAAATAAGTTCAAAATATGCACAATTGCCCTTGTTAAAACATCTTATATCTGCATTTATTTTATTTAAAATTTGCTTACAAATGTAAAGCCCAAGTCCTACGCCTTGTTTTTTGTGTTTAGTTGTAAAATATGGGTCAAATATATGCTCTATTATATTAGAAGGAATTGCCCCTGCATTATCGCTAATTTGCAAAATCAAATTCTTTTTTTCTTTAAATACTTTAAAATGTAGTATTTTATCATCTAGTTCTTGTTCTAAAAAAGCATCTTTAGCATTATTTATAATATTTACAAGAACTTGCACTAATTCATTAAAATTACATAACAAACAGCATTTTTTAATATCAATATCAAATGTAGTTTTTATATTATTTTTTTTCAATGCTTGATAGCTTATGTATAAACTATGCTTAATTACTTTAATTAAATTATGCTTTTCTAAAGGCGTATTAGGATTAATAAAGTCCCTAAAATCATTAATAGTTTGGCTCATATTTTGGATTAATTTTTGACATAATTTATAATGTTTATCTTTTTTTTCGTTATGCAATAAATAAATAGCTAAAGATAATTCATTTAAAGGTTGTCTCCATTGATGAGCTATATTTTCTAGCATTTGTCCTAAGATAACTTGGCGATTTTGCTGAAATATTATTTTTTGTTGAGCGTTATTGATTGCTATTGCGTCTTCTATTTTCTTTTCTAAATTCTCATTGAGTATTTTTAAAGAATTTGTCTTTTGAGCTACGACTTGTTCTAAATTCTCATTTAATTGCATTAGCTTTTGTTTAGTTGCAACAAGCTCTTCATTTAAGGTAAAAAGTTTAGTAACATCGTGTCTAATAGCTATAAATTCAAATATTGTTCCATCTTCATCAAAAATTGGAATTATTGTTGTTTGTGCGTAGAAAAAATCCCCATTTTTCTTTTTATTTTTAACCACTCCTTTATGAACACGCCCAGCTAAAATAGTATCCCATAATTTTTTAAAAGCACTCTTAGGCGTATCAGGGTGGCGGATAATATTGTGATTTTGTCCTAGTAGTTCATCTTCACTAAAACCACAAAGATTGCAAAATTCTTCATTTACAAAGGTAATAATCCCATTTATATCTGTTTTTGAAACTATATTTGTGTTTTCAATTGCATTTTTATATTCATTTAATCTATACATTTTTACCTACTTAATTTAAGTGCTAAAAAGCACAAATAAAATCCATAAACAATAATTAAAGCAAAAAATAAATATTGAATATTTTTAATTTTTCTAATTTTATTTATAAATATAGAGCCTAAAAGCATAGCAGGAAGAGTGCTAAGCCCAAAAATTAACATATTAAGCCAAGCTTCATTAACGCTTTTTGCAATCATTGATTTTGCTACGAAAAAATATACTAAACCACAAGGAAAAAATCCATTTAAAAAGCCAAATATAAAGCCTTTATATTTTGAAGTTTTTTTATTGTTTAAAAATACCATTATTTTTTTATATATGAATTGATTTTCTATAAAAGCTAGTAGTTGTCCCTTAACAATTAAAGCAAATCCTAAAACAACGCAAAAAGCACCTAAGATAAAATATAAAAATACTTGTAAGTTTAAAGAATTTAAAAAATAACCTAAAAAATAAGCTATAAGACCTATTAAAATATAAGCACAAATTCTACTAAAATGATATATAAAAATATCAAAAAAATTACTCTTTTTGTGGTTGAATAAAAGAATTATTCCACCACACATAAAAAAACAATGAGTAAGACTAAGACCTAGTCCTAGCACAAAAGTGCTAAGAAGATTGTTTATAACATCTTCCTTTTTTTAAGCTCTTCTTCATAAAGCTTTTCGTAAATTAAATCGTATTCTTCGCTACCAGGAACGATTTTTCTTTTGTAATTATTAATTTTATCAAATACTAGGTCTTCAATATCTTCGTAAGTTTTTAAGTATTCAATCATACTTGAATAAATCACATTTTTTACTCTATTTTCTGATACATTAAAATTGATTAAATCTTCATCAACCAAAGCGTCCAAAATAGCGTGAGATAAGGCATTATATCTATCTTCATAATTCATTTGGATTTTATATTCATCTGCTAGTTTTTTCTTAAGTAACCAAAACATATTTTTTCTATCAACTTGCATTAAATCCATTTGGCTTTCTTGCTCTGCTAAAATCTCATTTACCTTCTCATCAAGTGATTTTTCTTTTAATACTAAGGCTGTAATAATTTTTGAAACTACTTCTTTAACTGGCTCTAAACCATTTACTAATTTTACAAATTTTGAGTTTAATAAATCTATTGAAATTTTATTTGAAACATAAGGAATATGTGGTTGTCTAATACGCATTTTTAATCCTTTTTTATTTTTCTTCATTATAAAATATATTAGTAAAAATGAATATAACAATAATAATTAATTTTTAACTTTTGATAATTTTTAAAATGCCTTAATATTAAGCTTTTTAAGAGTTTTGAAGCATTGATTTGAATTCGGAAATTCCGAATTCAAATTCTTTTAATCGCCTATATAAATTTGTCTTGGGCGAACTATTTTTAATGGGCTTTCTTTTTGTTCAATTAGTTGTGAAATCCAGCCAGGAATTCTACCTACTACGAATAATACCGCAAACATTTCATTTGGAATTCCTAGAGCTTTTAAGATTAAGCCGCTATGAAAATCAACATTCGGATATAATCCACGGCTTACAAAATACTCATCATTTAATGCGATTTCTTCAATTCTAGTTGCAACTTTTACAAAGTTTGCATCAATTCCAATTTCACTAATTAATTGGTCTCTTAGTTTTTTAAGAACTTTTGCTCTAGGGTCAAAGTTTTTATAAACTCTATGTCCAAAGCCCATTAGTCTAAATGGATCATTCTTATCTTTTGCTCTTTTAATAAACTCATCAACTCTATCAGGTGTGCCAATTGTCTCAAGCATTCTAATCACACCTTCATTAGCACCCCCGTGTGCGTGTCCCCACAATGCGCCAATTGCTGAACTTATACAGCTATATGGGTGAGCGTGAGTGCTACCGACTGAACGCACTACACTTGTGCTTGCATTTTGTTCGTGATCAGCATGAAGCATTAAAACCGTATCTAGTGCTTTTACCTCAATAGGTCTTAGATTTACATGCTCGTATGGATAGGTTCTTAGCATATATAAAAAGTTTTCGGTAAATCCACGATCAAGATTAGGATATGCCATAGGAAAGCCATTTTTATAGCGATACGCACTAGCGGCTATTGTTGGTATTTTTGCTACGATTCTGGCTGCCATTTCCATATAATCTTCGTGCTTATCCATATTTAAATGGTCAGGATAAAATGTTGAAAGTGCTGCAACTGCTGCTTGCATAACTGCCATAGGATGAGCATTGTCAGGGAAAGCGTCAAACAATTTATGCATACCTTCGTGAATAAAGCTTCTTTTTTTAAGCTCATATCTAAACGCTTCTAATCTTTCAGGACTTGGTAATTCTTTATGTAATAATAAATGCACTACATCTAAAAAAGTTTTATTTTCTGCTAGCCATTCAATAGAATAACCACGATGCCTTAATTCTCCTGCTTCTCCATCAATATAAGTAATACTTGATTTACAAGTTGCAGTGCTAGTTAATCCTTCATCATAAGAAAATGCACCTGTTTTTGAATATAAAGACGAAAAATCAATTGATTTTGCACCTCTAGTTCCACTTAATACATCAAATTCAAATTCTTTACCATCGTAAATTAATTTTGCTTTTTCCATTTTTAACTCCTTTTTTAATAGTTATGTATATTTTAAAAGGAATTTGTGAAATATTGTAAAAAACTTACTTAGATTTTTGCTTATGTGTTTCAATAAGTAACGAAATTTTAGGAATAGCCCACATAAATATGACAGCTTCAATTAAAGATGATAAAACCAAAGCTAAATAAAAAGAATTATCAATTAAGTTTAATTTCATTCCTAAAGTTGCAATTGCGATTAATAAAGTAAGCGGCATACAAGATGTAAAAGCTAATAAAATGCAAGATATTTTAAAGTCTTTATAAAATACAAAAGAACTAATTATTCTACAAACTAACATAGTAAGAATAATAGCAAATGACATTAATATAAGCTCTTTATTAACCAAGCTAAAATCAAGACTTAGCCCAACATATACGAAAAATATAGGTATTAAAAAAGGGTGTCCTAATGAGCTTAATTTATGCTCTAAATCCTTTTTATGCCCAAAAAAGCTAGATATAAACATACCAGCTAAAAACGCTCCTAAAGCTATTTCAAAATCAAAATAAAGCATTAAAGCAACTGCTAGCATCCACAATGCAAGACTAAGCCTTACATTACGCTCTGCTTTATCATAATCAGGCATTAAAATTTCTTTAAGCCAAGGTAACCACCAAAAAATCGCATTAAAAATATAATAAATTACAACAAAAATCCCTAAAAAGAATAGTATTGACAATACAGAAGTAACAACTTGCATTGTGCTACTTGAGTTTGAAAAGCTATTTAAAAGAGTTATTAAAACAATGCTTATTACTTCGCCAAGTGCTGCTAAAACCATAGTAAAACTAAGCCATTTTGGAGTAATTTCGTATTCTTTATATAAAATACTAATAAGCCCTATACTCATAACAGGAATTATTATTGCAACTACTAAGCTAAGTTTTAGTATCAATGAAATACTAATAGCTAAAGCGTAAAGAATTAAATAAAATAAAGATATTTTTTTTAGCTCATTTGCATTTAATTTTATAAATTCTTTAAGGCTTACTTCAAGCCCTGCTATAAACATTAAATAGCAAAATCCAATATGAGAAGCTAGGGTAAAAGCAGGTGTTTTTGTGATTATTCCAATAGCACCAGCAATACTTCCTAAAATAATTTCAACCGCTAAAATAGGTAAGCTAGTAAGCTTTGCTATATAAGGCGATGAAAAAACAACAAAAGATATAAATAATAAAATATTTAAATCATTTGAGCTAAGTTCCATTAATTTCCTTGTATAAATCTAGTATCCTCAAAAATTATGCTTTTTGCAATTATTTCAATTTTTTCGGGGATATTTTCAATAATTATAATAGGACTTAGGTTATAGTGATTAAATAATTTTGCTCTAAAGCTTATTTGCTTTTTAATACTTGGTGGATTTTTTAAAAATTCTTCATAATTTTCGTATTTAAAAAATTCATTCGCTTTTTTAAATGATATTACACATAATTCATCTTTATTACACATTATTAGCTCTTTACTTATGTCAAGACTTAGATTAATTTTGCGTGATTTAAAATGCGAATAAAACAAAACAAAAGCTTTTGCAGTATTTTTATTAGCTTTAATTCTTGCATAAAGCAAACGATAATTTAAAAACTTTTCTCTAATAATGCTAAATTGTTGATTTTTGCTTTCTAATCTTACGACTTTTTTAAAAAATTGCAATTTTTCTTCTATTGAGCCAGGTAGAATTTGATTTTTATATATACTTGAGCTTAATTCTTTTATCAAATGCTCTTCGCTTTTTTGTTGAGCTAAGCCGTAAATACAGCCACAATAATTTTGATGATACAATAAATCATCTTTTGCTAATTTTAATTGCCTTTGAGTTCCACCATCTTTTCTAAAATCAACACAAAAAAACTCTAAATCAGTCCCTTTTAAAGCTTCTTGCATAGATACTCTTAATTGCTCTAAATCTTTTTTAGGAGAGCATAAAAGTGTGGTTGTAAATGTTTTTTGCCCTAATTTTAAAGCCATTTCAACAGAACTTTGCATTCTAAAATCAAAACATTTAGAACATCTCTTCCCACGCTCAGGCTCATTTTCATAGCCTTTTACATAATTAAACCATTCAGCATAATCATATTCACCTTTAATTAGCTTAATACCAAGCTTTTTACAAGACCTTGCTACATCAAAATATCTTAATTCATATTCGCTAAAAGGATGAATATTTGGGTCATAAAAATACCCGATGAGTTCTTCATCAGGCATTAATTTTCTTAATTCTTGCAAAAAAAAGTGCGAATCAACGCTACAACAAATATGAACTAGCATTAATTTATTTTATACTTTTTACTAATTTCATTTATTGTGCCATCATCTAGCATTTCTTGTAGGCTTTTATTTATTATCTCAAGTAATTTTGTATTACCTTTATTTACGGCAAATCCTTGTGAGTCTTCATCTTTATACTCGCAAACTACTTGCAAATCAGGATTTTTATTTAAAAAATTAACTGCAGCAACCTTATCTAATACTATAGCATCTATTTTTTTGCTTTGTAATGAAAGTATGCTAATGCTAGAATTTGCAAAGCCTTTTACTTCTTTTTGGCTAGATTTTTTTGCTATATCATATTGCACCGAGCCAAGTTCAGCCCCAAAAAGCGTATTAGTAAAATCTAAATCTTTACAATTTTTAATTTCTTGATTTTCATTATTTTCTATTCTTTTTATGAAATAATTAGAACTATCTTTAAAATTAATTGTAAATTCTACTGCCTTAGCTCTTGCTGGAGTTTTTTTCATAATTGCTCCGATTAAATCCACTTTATTGCTCTTAAGACTTGGGATTAATCCGTCAAAATCCATATATTTAAACTCCACTTCTAAATTATTTCTTTTAGCAATTTCTTTAATAATATCAACATCAAAGCCTTTTAATTCGTTGTTCTCTAAATATTCATAAGGCGGATAATTAGGTGCTGTTGCTACTCTTAAAATATCAGCACTCATACTTGTTAATAATGCTAAAGAAAATAATATTTTTTTCATTTTGCTCCCTTACTTTACGCTATCTTTATAAACTGCGTTTTCATTTACTACTTCTTTAATAATTAAAGACCTTTTTGTCTCTCCTGTGCTATCTATGCTAATAATTCCACTAACGCCTTCGTAATCTTTAGTTTTTTTAATCTCTTGATTTATACATTCGCTAGTGATTTGCTCGCAACGATTTGCAGCTTCTACTAATACAAAATAAGCATCAGCACCCATTGCAGCAAAATTTGATGGAAGACTTCCATTATAAGCTTTTGCATATTCTGCTAAATATTTTTTGCTAAGTTCTGTTGGTGGAACATTTGCATCAAAGCTATCTGTATATAAATGATTGTTTGAATACTCTGCTGCAAGTTTGATAAATTGCTCATCAGCAACCCCATCAGCACTAGCGATTATACTTTTAACACCTGCTATTTTTGCTTGTCTTACAAAAAGTGCTGCTTCTTGATAATAAAGTGGCAAATACACTACATCAGGATTTAAACTAGCAATTTGAGCTGAAATAGCGTTAAAATCTTTATCTCCACTTGTAATGATTAATTCTTTTAATATTTCTCCACCACCTTGAACAAATTCTTTTTTGTAAGCTTTTGATAAACCTAGTGAATAATCAGTCGCTTGGTCTTTTACAATTACTGCTGTTTTTTTACCTTGAGCTAATAAATATTTTGCCATAGCTTCGCCTTGAAAACTATCATTAAAGCACACTCTAGCAGCGTAATTTTTGCCTTTTAATAATTTATCATTTGTAGCAGCTGGTGCAATTACAGGCACTTTTTTCGCTTCAGCTGTATTCATAACCACTATAGTATTTGCAGTAATCATTTCTCCAATTATTGCACTAACTTTTGGTAAAACTCTTTCAGTTGCTGTGATGGCTTCTATTTTATCGCCTTTTGTATCAACTATATTTAAATTGATTTGCTCTCCATTTTTTAAAGTTGGTTGCATTGCATTTGCTACTTTTATTCCATTAAGTGCCGCATTTCCATACGCTGCAACGCTACCGCTAAGTGGTAAAACTACACCAATATCTAAAGCAAAAGCCGCACTAGAAGCTAATAAAATTAAACTTTTTTTCATAATAAATCCTTTAAATAATTTAAATAAATTCCTTGAATTACAAGGCATAAAAGACCTGCAAAAAATCCTGCAAGTAAATCATCAAGCATAACGCCTAAGCCACCTTTTAACTTTTTATCAACTTTACCAATAATACTTGGCTTAGTTATATCAAAAAGCCTAAATAAGATAAAAGCTAAAGCAAAATGCCACCAAGAGTTGTTAAAACTCATACCAATCGCCAAAAAAACCCCACAAACCTCATCAATTACTATTTCTTTAGCATCGTGTTCGTGAGTTTTTTCATAATCGTCAATGATTTTAATACTTGCAATAAAAATTGCAATACTTAATAGCATTAAAGTGCTTTTATCTGTGTAAATTAGTAACAAATAAGCAAATGGTAATGCCGCAATAGTCCCCATTGTGCCACTTGCAAACGGACTAAGACCTGAATAAAAAAATGTTAAATATAGTTTTGCTAATTTTTCTTTCATTAAAATCCTTTGTAATTTGGAAAAATATCTTAAGTTAGTTAAGGAATAATTTGTTTTTAGAATTTGATTTAAAGAATTTAAATATCGTTTTTAAATTCTATGATTTTTAATTTAAGAAAAACATTATAAAATAACGATTATTTTTTATAAAAAAAGGCAAAAAAATGTTGAAAAAATCAATAATTTTAATGAGTATTTTATATTCTAGTTTAAATGCAAGTGCCGTTGATAGTAGATTTTCGTATCAAGATTATTTAGATTTTGGTGCTAATAAAGGCAAATTTAAAGCAGGGACAACAGGGCTTAGCGTAAGCTCTAAAGATGGGACTTTGAAAGTAGATAGTTTTTCTTCTATGCCTATGATTGATTTTAGTGCTAGTAATAAAACGGGTAGATTAAAGGGTGAATTTACTAATATTGGAGCAAATAATGTAATAACAGCAGCTCATATGATTCAATCTGCAACAAGTAATCCAAAAGCATTACGCAAATATCAAAATTTACAATTTGGTGGAGTAAATACAATAGTAGTTCAAACTTCAAATAATTTTAAAGAATGGGTAGATAATATTGATAATGGTAAAACAAAAGATTTTATAACTATGCGTATGAGCAAGGTAAATCTCAATAAAAAAGCTGATGTAATAAATATTGATTTATACGATAAAAATGGAAATGATATACACTTTAATAAAGCTAATAATTTTATTTCAACTTGTGCAAATCCAAACGAAACCGAAGATAACTGCACAAAATGGACTAGCTTTATTGATTCTAAAGAATATAAAGAAAATAAAGGTGAGCTTTTTCCTAATGTTACAACAGATCAAGATGGAAATGTTATAAGAACACCAAATCCACGCTACACTATGTTTGTAAGAAGTGGAACAGGTCTTCAAAAGGTAGTTTCTTTAAAACCAAATGGAATTAATACAACTTCAACAATGATATCAGAAGCTGGGCATTATTTTACAGGCGGGATAGTTTATATAAAC